>JAYUVA010000079.1:0-3228 GCA_043754375.1 Candidatus Kuenenia sp.
TGGCGCGATGCGAAACCGGATGATACTCCGGCACTGGCCGCTGCAATCGTGCAATGGCAGCAGACTCTGTGGCGATTCACCACGATCGGGCATATTGGCAAACGCGATGGTCCGAAGGCGTGGCAGGTTCCCGTCCAGCCGCTGGCCTCGCGCCAGGAAATCCGCATTAAGATGCCCGCGCCGCAGGATGGCAAAAACATCACGCTGTATCTGGCGACCTCCGATGCGTCTGATGGAAATGAGCATGACTTTGCGGTGTGGGAAAATCCACGCTTCGTCGCCGCCGGTCAGCCCGATCTATTGTTGCGAGATGTCCGGCACGCCGTGGCCACGTTGTCGGCTCATCGCGAACAAGTGCTGAGCAGTGCGGCGGCTTGCCTGAATGCCGCAGCGGAAGCCGGAGCATCAACTGATGCGGCGGCCGTAGACAAACTTGCTGAAAAGCATGGGATTGATCGAGCGATCCTGGCAGCTTGGTTTGCATACCTTGGGATCGGTGCGGGCGACGCCAGAGTCGATTCGTACATCACGCAAAAGATGGAACGTGCGGAAAACTACGACTTCGTCAAAGGCTGGATTGGTCCGGATGCGCTGAGTGTCATTGCAAATTCATCAGATGATCTTGTGCGAGTCCCCGGCGATATACAGCCGCATGGTGTGGGCGTTCATCCCACGCCGAAACTGCGTGTGGCAGTCGGCTGGCGAAGTCCGATTGCGGGTGCGGTGAATGTGACCGGGCGCGTCCAGCGGGCTCACATTGGCTGTGGTAATGGAGTTACGTGGCTGGTGGAACTGCGTCGCGGGAATACTCGCCAGCGTCTGGCGTCTGGCACCGCAGGCGGGGCGGAAGAACAAAAGTTCGGTCCGTTTGAGAATCTCGTGGTACAGCCGGGTGATTTGTTGGCGCTGGTGATCGGGCCGCGTGATGGAGAACACTCGTGTGACATGACGGCGATTGATTTAACGGTCACGGCGAAGGATGCTGCTGCTGCAGAATGGAACCTCGCCAAAGACATCTCGCCCGATATCCTTGCTGGCAACCCGCACGCGGATCGACACGGCAACCCCGGCGTTTGGCATTTTTACAGTGAGCCTGATGCTGGTGGCGGTGCGGATTCAATTGTCCCTGCTGGTTCGCTGATCGCTCAATGGCAGGTCGCGCCGGATACGGAATCCAGAAAACAGTTGGCTGAAAAACTTCAGGCCCTCTTGACGAATGGTATCAGCGACATCGCCGCAGACGCGCCTGATGCCGTTCTGCACCGCCAATTGACATCGCTCAACGGGCCCTTGTTTGCCGTCGTGCGAAAAGAACTGCTGTCGCAGAAAAAGGATAACGCTGATGGGGCAGAAACAAACTTTGGACTTGATCCGGCCATGTTCGGCAAGCATCCGAATGGCGCGTCGATCGATGCCGCAAACCTGTGCGTGCAGGCACCGTCTGTGATTGAAGTCAACATCCCTGCTGACTTTGTTGAAGGCTGCGAATTCGTGGCTGCGGGTGCCCTCGATGCAACAACGGGCGCCGAGGGAACGGTGCAGCTGCAGGTACTGACGGCAAAGCCCGAGCGGCTTTCCAGCCTCGCCGCCAGCTCCACAAGCATCAAAGGAGGCAAAGCCACATGGTCTGACGGTGACAAACCTGTCAGCTACGACACACCAATTCTGGTGGCCGACAACAGTACGGCCCGCACTCGACTGCTGGCTCACTTTGATGAATTCCGTGATCTGTTTCCTGCGGCGCTGTGTTATACAAAGATTGTTCCTGTCGATGAAGTCGTCACGCTGACCCTGTATTATCGCGAAGACGACCATCTGAAGCGGCTGATGCTGAACGACGCAGAAACTGCAGAACTCGATCGACTCTGGGAGGACATGCACTTTGTCAGCCAGGACCCTCTGGCACTTGTCGATGCCTACGATCAGCTCTGGCAGTTTGCCACTCAGGACGCCGATCCCAGTGCCTTCACACCGATGCACGAGGGCATTCTGCAGCGTGCAGATGAGTTCCGGAAACTGCTGACGGACACGGAGCCCGTGCATGTGCAGGCCGTGCTGGAACTTGCGAACCAAGCCTGGCGGCGGCCGATTTCTGATTCTGAGCGCGAGCAATTGACGCAACTGTATCATAAACTGCGTGAGCAGGAACTTTCGCACGATGCAGCGATCCGGATGTTGCTGGCCCGTGTCTTCGTGACGTCAGCGTTTCTCTATCGCGGCGAATACGCTCAGCCAGGAACGGCGGCCACTCCAGTGAGTGACTTTGAGCTGGCAAATCGTTTGAGCTATTTTCTATGGTCATCATTGCCCGATCAGGAATTGCGCGACGTCGCCGCAGCCGGAACTTTGCGTCAGTCCGAGGTCCTGCGCGCGCAAACGCTGCGGATGATGGCGGACGCCAAGACTCGTCGCATGGCGATTGAATTCGGATGTCAGTGGCTGCACATTCGCGACTTTGACCAGTTGGACGAAAAGAGCGAGCAGCACTATCCTGAGTTCAAAGAACTGCGCGGCGCGATGTATGAAGAGGCCATTCGCTTCTTCGAAGACATGTTCCGCAATGACGGCTCGGTGCTGGATCTGCTGGATGCGGATCACACGTTCGTGAACGCTCAGCTGGCTCAGTTCTACGGCATTGTCGGCCTGGACGGCGACGGCTGGCAGCGCGTCAACGGCACCAAAGGTGTGTCGCGCGGCGGTATTTTGACAATGGCTGCAACGTTGTCGAAGCAATCCGGAGCATCGCGTACGAGCCCCATTCTGCGCGGCAACTGGGTCTCCGAATTTCTGCTTGGCGAAAAGCTGCCAAGGCCTCCGAAGGGCGTGCCAGTGTTGCCCGAAATAGCGCCCGCCGAACTGACCGAACGCCAGCTTACGGAACTCCACAGCAGCGATCCGGCGTGCGTGAAATGTCATCAGCGGATCGACATTTACGGATACTCTTTGGAGAAGTTCGACACGATCGGTCGTCTCCGTGCTGAAGACGCATTTGGCCACGAGATTGACGCCAACGCGGTCCTTCCCGACGGAACAGCGATTAATGGCGTCGATGGCCTCCGCAACTACCTTCTCAATACCCGCCGCGACTCCTTCGTCCGGACTTTTTGTCGTCGGCTGCTCGGCTATGCCCTGGGCCGGTCAATTCAGCTTTCCGACGAACCGCTGATTGAAGAAATGATGAGCCAGCTCAAAGACCGCAACTATCGCTTCTCAGCCGCCCTGGAAACA
>JAYUVA010000080.1:0-5238 GCA_043754375.1 Candidatus Kuenenia sp.
CGATGACGCTGGTTTGACGTCTTCGCTTCATCCGTCGGGTAGAAATTGATATCGACAACGTTGTCCAGCATCCGCATCCCGGTGCGGACCGTTTCTTCCAGCATCGGCAGGTCAAGCTGGCCGTCTGTAATATGAGCCAGCATATTGACTGAGCCCAGATTGCAGACTGCAGTTTCCGTCGGGGATGTATTCAGCAGAATCTCCGTGCAGAGATTGCTGCTGTGAACAACACCCACATGGTCCTGAGGCGACCGAATGTTCGACGGATCTTTCCATGTGATCCAGGGATGACCGCTATATCGAGTATGAACGAATGGCGGAAG
The DNA here is from genome assembly GCA_043754375.1 of Candidatus Kuenenia sp. GTDB lineage: Bacteria > Planctomycetota > Planctomycetia > Planctomycetales > Planctomycetaceae > SXXK01. The sequence goes on from JAYUVA010000080.1 coordinate 324, forward strand.
CCGGCGAAATCCGGATGTCCAAGAAACTGCCAGCCATTGAACTCTGGCGCAAGATGCTGACTCGACTGTTTGAAACCGGTCATCCCTGGATCACATGGAAAGATCCGTCGAACATTCGGTCGCCTCAGGACCATGTGGGTGTGGTGCACAGCAGCAATCTCTGCACGGAGATTCTGCTGAATACATCCCCGACGGAAACGGCTGTCTGCAATCTGGGCTCAGTCAATATGCTGGCTCATATTACGGACGGCCAGCTTGACCTGCCGATGCTGGAAGAAACGGTTCGCACCGGGATGCGGATGTTGGACAACGTTGTCGATATCAACTTCTACCCGACGGATGAAGCGAAGACGTCAAACCAGCGTCATCGCCCGGTCGGTCTGGGTTTGATGGGGTTTCAGGACGCATTGGCGGCAATGAACATCAGCTACGCCAGCGTGGCGGCGGTGGAATTTGCTGACTACAGCATGGAAGCCATTTCCTACTTTGCGATTTTAGCGTCGTCGGAATTGGCGGCTGAACGTGGTGTGTACAGCACGTATAAGGGTTCCAAGTGGGATCGCGGCATGTTGCCGATCGACACGATGGATCTGCTGGAACAGGAGCGCGGTTGCCGCATCGATGTCGATCGAACGGCCCGCATGAACTGGGCTGTGGTACGCGACTCCGTGGCAAAGCACGGCGTGCGTAACAGCAACTGTATGGCCATCGCTCCGACAGCGACAATTTCCACGATCATCGGTGTGTCGCAGTCGATTGAACCGATGTATAAGCACCTTTTTGTGAAAAGCAATCTGTCGGGTGAGTTCACTCATCTGAACACATCGCTGGTCACTGAGCTGAAAGAACGTGGTCTGTGGGATGCTGATATGCTGGAAGCATTGAAGTATTACGACGGCACGTTGTCTCAGGTTCCGCGAATTCCGGGTGATATCAAAGCACGGTTTCTGACGGCGTTTGAAGTCGAACCAAAATGGTTGATTGAATGTGCGGCTCGTCGCCAGAAATGGATCGACATGGGGCAGTCGCTCAATCTTTACATGTGCGAACCCAGCGGCCGCAAGCTGCATGACATGTATATGCTGGCCTGGCGAAAAGGTTTGAAAACGACGTATTATCTGCGCACGCTTGCGGCGACTCAGATCGAAAAATCGACGGTCGATATCAACAAGTTCGGTCTTCAGCCGCGATGGGTCAAGAGTCGCAGTGCTTCCAGTGATATTCAGGTGGCGCGCATGGATTCTGATCGTTCCCCAGAGCAGGGACGCAGCGACATCCCGTCTCCGCATGTCGTGCCGGTGACTGAGGTTTCTCAGTACAACGCCTGCAGCATCACGGACCCGGACTGCGAAGCCTGTCAGTAGGATGAATGTGCAATGACGAAGCCGCAATGACCAATGTCGCCCGCAACCCAAAGTAGCCATCACGCTCCGCCGTGATGAGCATTTGTCAATCGACATTCATCAACCAGGACAAAGTTCCATGGTCTCTGGCCCTGCATGGGCTGAAGGACAATCATCGTGGGGGCTTCATTCACGTGGCCCAGTTCGAGGCTCGTCACGGCGGAGCGTGACGGCTACATTGCGATTTGCCCGTCACCGAGGCCGCAACTTATTGATACGGACGTTGATGTACGAAAACAACCTTCACAAACTGCCGCCTGATAATCACCGCGGCGCTACAAGAAATCAAATGTTCGTGGTACGGAGGGCTGACGCCCAGTCGCTCGCCTGAATCCAGTCCGAAAGATCCCAGCCATGATTCCTCTGAACCGACGACAATTCGTGTCGTCTGCACTTGCGGGTGCGGCGATGGCGTCGATACCGTGGTCGGTGGCTTCGCGAACCGTGTCGGCGATGATGCAGGAGGAACCTTCGATCGATCCAGGGAAAATGGATCTGATTTATCGGTCAAAGGCGCCTCGCAACGGGGAACCGAAACTCGAGAAGTTGGTTGAGAACTGGATCACGCCGACACCGCAGTTCTACATCCGAAGTCATGGGGCGAATCCGAGCGTCGTGGCGGATGAGTTCAGAGTTTCGGTCGAAGGAATGGTCGAAAAGCCGCTCGTATTTGCGATTCAGGAGCTGATTGAAAAGTTTCCAGCATCATCCTGTACCTGCACGGTGAGTTGTGCGGGGATTCGGCGGTACGAATTCAACAAGGTGAAGGAAGTCAAGGGCGTTGCGTGGCAGGAAGGCCCGATCGGCAATGCGGTCTGGTCCGGAGTTCGGCTGTTGGATGTGCTCAAGGCGGCAGGTATCAGAAACGAAGCGAAGCACGTCTGGTTTGAAGGTGCTGACGAAATTGTGGACGGGAAAGCGACGTTTCCGTTTGGTGGCTCGGTGCCACTGACCAAACTTCTGGAAAAAGAGGGTGCGATGCCTGGGGTACTCCTGGCGACGCACATGAACGGCCAGCCATTGCTGCCCGATCATGGCTTCCCGATTCGAACCATTGTGCCAGGTTACATCGGCGCTCGCAGCGTCAAGTGGTTGCGGAAGATAGTCGTCAGCGATAAGCCATCTCCCAATCACTTTATCGCCGATGTCTACAAGATGGTGTATGCGGGAACTCCGGTGGAAATCGATGAAACCGCTCCGATTTACAGATATCCTGTGAATGCGGCGTTATGTTCTGCGGAGAAGAGGCAGGGCAAAATATTTTTGCAGGGGTACGCGCTGCCGTCAGGTAGCAAAGGCTGTTCCATCAGTCGCGTTCAAATTACGATGGACAATGGAAAATCATGGACCGCCGCCACGCTCGGAAACGACGTTGGAGACTTCTGCTGGCAACTGTGGTCTGCGACTGTGACGATTGCGAATCCTGAAACAGACATCTGTGTGCGTGCGACAGATTCTCTGGGAAACACGATGCCCGAAGCGGTGCCGCGGAATCCGAAAGGTTATCTTTACAATGCGTGGCATCGAGTGCCCGCAAGTCGATCTGGTAATTGAGATGTCAAATTTCAAATTTCCTGATTTCAAATCTGAACCACCATTTTTTGTATTTCTCTACTCTCACGGAATGAGGTCTTTATGACGACAGCTGTAATCGACGATCAGACATTGCTTATCGGAGCTGAAGGTCGCGTCAAGGCGACAGAAAAACGACTGATCAATAATGCTCAGGTGGATGTGAACCAGTTGATGCCGATCAAATATCACTGGGCCTGGGAACACTACAACAGTGGCTGCTCCAACCACTGGATGCCGACTGAAGTGCCGATGAATCAGGACGTCGAAATCTGGCGTTCTGACCGATTGACCGACGATGAACGGCTGGTGATTAAGCGAAACCTGGGGTTCTTTTCGACCGCTGAATCACTGGTTGGCAACAACCTTGTGCTCGCCATTTTCAAGCATGTGACGAACGCCGAATGCCGTCAGTATCTGCTGCGTCAGGCATTCGAAGAAGCTGTGCATTCGCACACGTTTCTGTATATCGTCGAAAGCCTAGGCCTCAACGAAGGCGAAATCTTCAATATGTACCGGGAGATTCCGGCGATCGCAAAGAAAGATGCCTTTGAAATGGAGCTGACGGCGGAAATCATGTCCGATGGATTTTCGACCGACACCCTCGAAGGCCAGCAGATCTTCCTCAAGAATCTGATCGGCTTCTATGTCATCATGGAAGGCATTTTCTTTTACAGCGGATTCGTGATGGTGCTTTCATTCCACCGCCGCAATCTGATGAAAGGGATCGGCGAACAGTTCCAGTACATTTTGCGGGACGAAACTGTCCACATGAATTTCGGTGTCGATCTGATCAATGGAATCAAGTCAGAAAATCCTGGCTTGTGGACTCCGCAGTTCCAGTCAGAAATGATCGAACGCATTCGTACGGCGGTCGAATTGGAAATCGACTACGCAGAAGGCTGCCTGCCACGCGGTGTCCTCGGCCTGAATGCCGAATCGTTCCGAGACTATGTTCAGCACATCGCCGACCGCCGGCTGGAACGCATCGGCCTGCCCACGCAGTATGGTTCTCCAAACCCATTCCCATGGATGAGCGAAACAATTGACTTGTCCAAAGAAAAGAATTTCTTTGAAACCCGAGTCAACGAATACCAGAGCGCTGGTTCATTGAACTGGGATTGAACACGACCGCTCGATTCAGCACGACGAAAACGGAGCCCGGCTTTTGCAAAGAGCCGGGTTTCTTTGTTATCGTGGTACAGTGCGGGCTTCGCTCGCAACCCAAAGTAGCCGTCACGCTCCGGCGTGATGAGCATTTGTCAAGCGACATTCATTCACCGAGACAGGGTACCGCGTTCGCCCTGCTTCTTAGCATCCCGCCAAAAATGCACGAGTTCCTCAACGATAGCTGGACCTACACTCCAGAAACCCACGAAGAATTTGCCCTTCGGTACTCTGGTTTTGGTCGAGAGTTGTATCACCGAATGGCAACAGCACTCCCAGATTGTCATGCAGCCTTGTGGTATTTTCGAGCAGACTGCTATCAAACTGAGGATTCGTTTGCCGTATGCAAGATTGCCCATCCATTTGCCATCCAACTTGATCCTGATTGTCGAGTTATTTGCCTTTGGGACGGCCAGATTCATGTTGAAATTGGCACTTGGTCGGCGGAACCGTATGAAGAATCGATTGAGTTTATTCGGCGGCATTTCACTTCGCACGCAGCAAAGCGGTCACTACCATGAACCGAAGGCGAAGTAAAAGATGCAGCCGAGTTGCCGATGGGCTGAGCACTCATTGCAGAGTCAGTCGCGGCAACCGGCTGATTTTTGAAGATCTGCTTCGTCAAGGGTTGAGGGACATTCAGCGCGGGATCTTCATTCATGTGGCCCTGTTCTAGGCTCTTCTAGCATTGTCAAGTACCTTTTTTTGAAAGATTTCTGCGCCTTTTTTGCGCACCGCGAAATGTCATTTTTCAAAACATTTTTGAAAAACGT
>JAYUVA010000081.1:0-2627 GCA_043754375.1 Candidatus Kuenenia sp.
GCGACGGTTGTGGGTTCAGCCGATTCCGACACCCAGCGCGGCGCTTTGCCGATGAGCGTGATCACATGCAGCGTGCCATTGCCCGGCTGACACCGCGATCCGAATTCACCGGTTGCTGAGGTCTGATCGTGTCGGCGAAAAGTGGGATTCCAGAACCCGATGTCGTTCAGCGCTCGTTCCGTTTCATCGTGGCGGGTCGGCTGTTCGGACTGCACCGCCGTGGACAGATAGGCACTCAGGGCCAGCGGCTGATCGAGTGGTGAAGCGACTAAGCTGGCAGCAGGTCGTTGAGCATCGTAACTGGCGGGCGTGATCACGTTCACGGCATCCGGTGTCGGAGCGGCGTCGGCAACTGGATTCGATGCAGACGCCTTTGCGGCGGCGTTGGCAAGAATTGTGCGGCGACTTGCAGTGGCTTCGGTGGTCTGCAGCGAATATGCAAACGCATCCTGGCCGTCACCCAGCAGACTTGTCAGTAACGCCATATTCAGAATCATGTGGCGTTCAAAATCTCGTCCGGAATACGCGACCGCCCGAGCGTCGGTCATCATCGATGATGCCTGTTCGGTAACATCTTTTTGTTCCAGATGCTCCAATTCGCGGCGCAGTGTTCGAAAGCGAGCTTCCGCCTGAGTCGCATTGCCCGATGCAAGATCCAGAACCCCCGCGTCCAGTTCCAGCAGGTTCTTTTCGGAGCGAAGTTTCCCCTGCGATTCCTCCAATGCCGAGCGAGATCGCTCGATGTCGCCCCGACCGAACTGCGCCACGGCGGCTTCATGCGATTTCTGCCAGTTATGACAGCCGCTGCAAAGACAAACGACGCTCAGCCACACGACGCATGCTCGCGCGCATCGGGCAGAGCGCCTGAGACACCAAGTCAACTGCGAAGGATGGCGGTGAGTGTGCGTCATGGGGAATTGGCAGCCACGAATAAGGCATCTCAATCGTTGTAGTGCTTCAGCTTGCCAAACAATCCCTTGTGATAGCCCTTTCGCAGCATCGCGGAATCTTTTTGTGAATCACCCGTGTGGATATCGAGTAATTCCAGAGTGAGCAGGTAGTCTCGCTGATAGTCGCCGTTACTGTTTGTCGTACCGGACGTGATGCTGGCAAACAGCAGATAGTCAAATGGTTGTTCTGAACGTTCAAGTGCAAGCTGCAACTCACGCTGTTTCGCTGGAAGGACAAGTGTCTCCGGACGACAGCGGCATTCCGACATCGCGGCTTCGACGTACCGACGACTAATCATCCTGAATTGTGGATCCTGCGAAATCAGCGAATCAATGTGTTCGTAAATCTGTTCCTTGAAGTCACCAATCTCTTCACTGCTGCGGTTTTCCACTCCGACAAAACAGACCGATCGCGCCGCACCGCCCTCGCCGTTAACAGTCGTGTGAGACGCCTGATGCACGGTGCTGGATGACTTGGCCAATAGACGACATACAGATTCGTCGATCAGCGGCTTCCATGTTTCGGCACCGGCTGTATGACTGCCGACCATGTCTTTGTCGTCCTGACTCAGCACATGCGCCGTTTGGCGGTTTCGACAACCTGCGACGCCGGTGAACAGGGCGATCGAACATATTGAGATAACGACAATCCAATATCGTGACATGATCCGTTGGACTCCATTCCCTGGCAACAATCTCGAACGCCAATAACATCCTGTCTGGCGCGCAGCACCGAATGGCTGGCAGATCGTTACACATTGCGAAGAGTATCGGCTTTCCTTGAATCACGGAAAGACCGTTAACGGTTCCAGGAACAAAAAAAGGGCTCCGTCGAATCTATCGACGGAGCCCAGGAAGGAGTGCTCGAATCCGCGATCGCACAAAATGGTTAGATCAGGAGGTTTTGGGGTGTGAGGGGATATCAAGTGTCATGTCTGCAAATGGCAGGGCGATTTTTAACTGGAATTCTCCAGAACCACCGAGCTTCTCAGCCATTTCAGCCAATTTCATGCTGCCCACGGCCCGGTAGGCATCCACGAGTTCTCGCCAGGCGAATCGTCGAATCGGCGTCGGCATGATGCGAGCAGCCTTTTCCAGATGTGTAATTGCGTCGGTAAAATTTCCAACTTGTTTTAGAGCAATCCCATGCATGAGCTTTGTTGGACCTTCGAGCGGACCTGCGTCGGCGATCTTATCGAGCTCTTCGATGGCTCGTTCTGGCATGCCCAGATCCAGATACCCGTCAGCGGACAGGAGCCGCCGAACAGTCTTTGGGGTCATTTGAATTCGCATGGTACTCGCTCCCTTTTTGAGACAGGTTAGAAACCTGATTGTTATCGAACTGATATCTGTTCATTCGCAACTGTCGCGCCAATTATTGGCATGAGTCCACAATTTCACGTAAGTCACTGTTTTCATTGATGTTATAGTGACACAGGCGGAAATGGCCAGGTTCATTCCGACTGCCAAAACTACAAGATCCGACGTTTCAATGCGTAAAAACCTCACAGTCCGTTACTCATTTTGAGACAGAAATTGCAATTTCTACCAGGACCAGAGCTTGGAAAAGTGGTCAGCACCAATAGTGCGCAGCACCCTTTGGGCCATTTGGCTATTGGTTCCTGACTCACTTTTCAAGCTCGACCGACGCACTAGAAGTCGTAGTTTTCGCCTTCA
>JAYUVA010000082.1:0-4343 GCA_043754375.1 Candidatus Kuenenia sp.
AGGAATCGAAGTGATTCAGGCGTTGATTACAAAGATTCGACCACCCGAACAGATTGCGGATCCGGTTCGAGAACGTGAAATTGCGAAGCAACAGGAGCTGCAGTATCAGCAGCAGACACTGCAGCAGGAATCAGAACAAAAGCTGGCTGTGGAAAAAGCTCTGGTTCTGCAGAAGCAGGCAGTGGTGGTTGCTGAGCAGGCAGTGGTCAAGGTCACCACGCAGGCCATGCAGGAACAGGAAGTGGCTGTGACCAAAGCGAACGAGAATCTGGCGGTTGGCCTGCTGAAGCTGGACGCATCCATCGACGAAGCTGCCGCCATTGAGGCCAAAGGCAAGGCCGCAGCGGATGTGGTTCGTTTCGACAATGAGGCCGAGGCCGCAGGCTGGAAGAAAGCCGTGGAAGCCTTTGATGGGGACGGTCAGGGCTACGCTCAGTTTGTCCTGTACCAGAAACTTTCTGCGTCGTACCGACGGATCATGGTCAACACGGCCGACAGCCCCATCATGAAGATCTTCGAATCCTTCGCGGAGTCTGCTGCCGAAGCAAAAGCGTCGCCTGGAGGAAAAACCACAATCCCAACCACGACGTCGACTACCGATTCCAATAATTGACCCTCAGCACCGAGACACCTGCACTGTTCTCCAACAGAAGTTGCCGCTGTGAACTTTTGCACGACGTTACAAAACTGCTTCAATCCTTAAGGCAGAATTCTCTATGAGCCAGAACAACTCCTCAGCCCGTACTCTGTTGTCCAGAGCAGGAATGGCCGTCCCCGCTGTTCTCCTGCTCGTCGTTGCGTACGAGATGTTTGAATGGACCTTCAATCGCACGTATGTGCCGGAAGGCTCCAGTCTGGTGATGCGGTACAAGGGCCCACCACTGCCATTTCTCCCTGGTAACCGGCCACCGGCCACATCGGGGCAGTTTGCCAAAGTCGATGAGCACGGCCGACCGCTGGAAGTCGGCATTCTCAAAGACATGCTTGGCCCGGGACGACATTTTCGCTGGGTCGGATGGTGGGAAACGCACCTTGTACCTGACACCATCGTGCATCCCGGAGAGGTGGCCATTGTGTCCAGCAAGATGGGAAAAGATCTGACGGGCGGCCAGTTTCTGGTCGATGGCGATCTGGACCAGACAAATGAGAAGGGCATTCTTCGTCAGGCCTTCGGCCCGGGAACGTATCGCATTAACGACTACGCCTACACGGTTGAAGTCCTCGCGAAAGCTTCCGCCCCCCAGGGTATCGAAACAAACGTTGCAGGCTGGGTTTCCATTCCCACCGGCTATGTGGGAGTGGTGACAAATCTGACCGACAACAAACTGACAAATACCACGTCCGGTATTCAGGACAAAGTCCTGCAGCCCGGACTCTACCCGATCAACCCCAACGAACAGCACGTCGAGACCATCGGTGTCGGGTATGCGGAGAAATCGATCAAATCAAATTTCGTGAGTCAGGATGGAAAGCCATTGCTGGATGAAAGCGGTGAACCGGCCGTCATGGATGACGACAGTGGAATTGCGTTTCCATCGAACGATGGATTCAAAATCCATATGGATTTTACAGCAGTCTGGGGCATCATGCCGGATCAGGCAGCGGACGTGATTCGCAAGTTCGGAAAACTGGACGCTGTCGAATCGAAGGTCGTCGTGCCGCAGATTGAAAGCATCTGCCGCAACAAAGGGTCCTCTCTGGGTGCTGTCAATCTGCTTGTCGGTGACACTCGTCAAAAATTCCAGGATGAAGTATCAGACGCTTTTCATAAAGTTCTTGAGGACAAGGGGCTGACTCTGCTGCACGGCTTTGTCCGGAATATCCATATCCCGCAGATAGTTCGGAAACCCATTCAGGAAAAGTTCGTTGCCGATGAACTGAAGCTGACGCGAGAACAGGAACTGCTGACTGCCCGAACCGAAGCCACACTCCGTGAAGCTGAGAGAAAAGTGGACCTGGAAAAGGAGCGCATCGTTGCCGAAACTACGAAGATGGTCGCACAGGTTGCCGCTGAAGGAAACAAGGAAGCTGAAGAAACCAAAGCCGAAACACTGAAACTGGTCGCCGTCGTCGCTCGCAAAACCGCGGAGGTGGAGGCAGAAGCCAGCGTGACTCTGGGTAAAGCAATGGCCGGTGCCAAGCAGGTGGAAGCGGAAGCAAAATCCGAACTGTTTAAGCTGGCCGTGGATGCTTTCGGCTCAGGCAGCGCCTACAACCAGTGGGTGTTCGCCACAGGACTGCCCGAAGACGTGCAGCTGGATATGCTCTACGCTGGCGAAGGGACTTTCTGGACGGACTTGAAAGGCTTCACCGAAGTCATGGTAGGTCGTCAGGCGATGGAACAGCAGAAGTCGACGAAGGCAAAATAATTGATATCGGTGAATGGGTCAGAGATGGCTGCTGTTTTGATATCCGGGGCACAAGTGCATTGGCTGTTGTTCGCGACCTGAGTACGCTGCGCAAGAAATCCTGTTCGTCCCGGAGCCGCAGCCCATGTCCGACGTCACCCACATCCTGTCGCAGATTGAATCCGGTGATCCGTTAGCGGCCGAGCAACTGTTGCCGCTCGTGTACGATGAGTTGCGCAAACTGGCAGCGGCAAGGATGGCTCAGGAGCAGCCTGGGCAAACGCTGCAGGCGACGGCGCTGGTCCATGATGCCTACATCCGACTGGTGGATGTTGAAAAGGCTCAGCACTGGGACTCACGCGGACACTTTTTTGCCGCTGCCGCAGAGGCCATGCGGCGAATTCTGGTGGAAAATGCAAGGCATAAGCGATCGATTAAGGCCGGACATGGCCAGCAGCGATGCGAACTGCAGGACATGCAGATGACGCTTGATGACAGCCCGGAAGACATTCTGGCGCTCGACGACGCGCTGACAAAGCTCGGCAGCGAAAACAGTGCGGCTGGTGATTTAGCCAAACTTCGGCTGTTTGCCGGCCTAACCGTCGATGAAGCTGCCGATCGTCTCGCGATGTCGCGTCGAACGGGTTTCCGAGTCTGGACTTACGCCCGGGCATTTCTGCAGGCGGAGCTCTCGGATACGGGGCCTGATGCAGAAGATCAGACAAATTGAAAACTTTCTGGCACTGAATTGGTTCCGCTTTCGCATTGTCATTTGAGTGCATCTGGTGGTGCAGCTCCATGGCAACCACTGCCACTCGAAATGTTAACCAAAACGAGGAGTCTCGAAATGAAAACAACAATGTGCATGACCCGCCGCGTCAAAGGCGTTTTTCTGTTCCTTTTGCTTTTGATCGCTTCTAACACAATGGCATTCGCCGGCAGGCCACCGGTCGTCTCAACGAAGCCAATTGACTACAGAATCCAGTATTTTACGGCACCGAACAGTGGTTCGGTCGCCCGTTTTGAGGACATGAACGAATCAGGCGCTGTCGTGGGGAACTACTTCACGGATTCTACTCATGTCAGTGGATATCTGTACGACCCTTTGCTGTCAGTCAGCAGTGCGATTAACCTTCATTCGCAGTATCTGCTGGAGCCCGGCTGGTACATCACGTATCCTCGTAGCATCAACAACTTCGGGGTTATTGTTGCGATTGCCTGGCATGCCACACTTGGCGAACGCGCGATGCTGCTCAACCCCAACGGTACGCTGGACCAGGCGACGGGCAAGAGGCTTGCCACAAGGCTCCCTGATCTTTTGGATTCAGTTGGCACATATCCCAGAAAAATCAACGATCAGGGTGACATCCTGCTCTGCGCGTATTTCAGTACGGGCGAGTATGTCCCTTATGTCTGCAGCCCCGGAATTAATGGCTCCACTGAATACGTGCTCACGAAACTGGGTTTCAACGTCTTTGATACTATGAATATGGATATGAGTTCTCGATTGTCCGGCGGGCCGTTGCAGTTCGCGGGTGTGCTTCCCGGTGGGAACGAGTCCTTCCACTACACAATGGGAAGTTCTCTCAAAACATTTTCTATGCAGTCTGTCAGCGTCTTTGCGATCAACAGCCATGGTACATTCTGCGGTCGGCAGGCCATCAGTACGATTGGTAGAGGTGGCAAGTTGATTTGGTCGAGCCAGACTTTCAGGTTCAACCCTGAAACAGACATTGCCGTGACTTCACTGGGGACTTCCGGAAAGTATGCATGGGATATCAACGATTCGAACGATGTCGCAACGAACAGTAAGTTCCTCATCCACAGTGAAAAGGGAACGCTGGATCTGAACACGCTCGTTGTAGGAAGTGCGGCGGATGTGAATTATTTCAAAACAGAGTACGGCTTTGAGTCCCTCCTGACACAACGCACGGGCAATGGCTTCCCTGTGATGGCTCTGAAAGTGGGTGGTCTTGGCTGCATTCTGGTCCCCTC
>JAYUVA010000083.1:0-4406 GCA_043754375.1 Candidatus Kuenenia sp.
GTCGCTGTCGTGTCGATAGCGGTCAAATTGTTCATTTGCACATTTCGCATCGCGGAGAAGGTCCATGATCCCAAGAGATCCGAACAATCCAGCCTATGTTTTCATTCCCGAAGACATGGCCGAGAAAATCCCAAAGTTGTACGCCACGGAACAGGAAGACGATCCATTAGCCGTCCTGAAATACTTCACGCCCGATGGTTCATGGACATGGTTCCTGACGGAATACGATCCGGAGCAACGACTTGCTTTCGGCCTTGTCATCGGTCACGAACGAGAACTCGGATACTTCTCGTTCACTGAACTGGAAGGTTTGCGAGGTCCGATGGGCCTTCCCGTGGAGCGAGATTTGCATTTCCAGCCAACGCGGCTGTCGCTGTGTCGATAGCTCGCAAGTGCATTGAACTGCTTCAGGGCCCCAACCGAAAGGTTGGGGCTCTTCTTTCTGTTCTGAGATGGAGATCACATAGCATGACTCTGGGAATCTCAGGATCGGCATCCAAAACACCTCCGATCAAAACTCCGGCAGACCGAGTTTTCGGAAGAACGATTCATGCCGACGTCTGGCGTCTTCGATAAGTTTTTCGAATGTAACGACTTGAATGAATGCGTTCAGATGTGGGACGTGCATCAGAATGCCTTGTCCGTCTTGCGTCTTGATGTATTGGTATTCTCCCATATGGTCGATCAATGTCTCCCCAATATGGCAGACCACGTAGACGTGAATTGGCGATCCGTCCGAAATGCGAATCATATGACCATCAATTTGTCGTGCTTTTGCCGACCGAATTTTTCGGATGTACCGAATCACTTGGCGGATGGGATTTGCTTCTTCATTGTAATTGTCCCGACCCGGCCGCTTAAACTCAACGATCGTAATGGCGCCAAACGTGGTCGGCTGTCCTTCGCCAAAGGCGTACGCGGGGTCAAAGGCAGTATCATGATAGATAGCCACATCTGGTCGGTCATCCGCTTGCGTATCCAACGGTGGATGCTGACTCATTGGCAAATCCGACGCTACGAAATTCTGAAGCATCAGCCGTTCGTCGATGAGCCACAGTTGGGATTCGTCCCAATCAATCTCGGACGTCGTTGTCTTGCGAGGGAAAAACACGTCGTGAACGGCATCTTCGTCGGCAAACTTCCCATTGTCCGCCTGCTTCATGCGATCCCACAGAAAATCAATGACAGCTTTTCGATCAACGACGTACTCGGCCAGTTCATAGAAAGCAAGTTCATTCAACTCTTTGAGCGCCTCGCGGTATGTGCTCGAATACTCAGCTTGATCAGAAAGATTCTGACGAGCGCTGGCACTCAGATTTTGAAATCGCAGTTTTGTTTGGCTCTTCCAGCGATGATAGATCAAGCCGACAGCTTCGGCGAACTGTTCGTCGGACAGGTGTACTTGAATCTTCAGAAGTTCATCTTTTCGGTGAGTGAGGACCGGACGATACATGGGGTTGCGATTGCAAAAGTCCTCGATCCGCTTCAAGTGTTGGTCTTTCAACGGTGCGACATAGTCGCGAAGAAAGATTTCCGCCTTTCGAGCGACCTCGTTTGCCAACCACGCTAGACTCGGTTTGTCAGGGTTCTCTTCATACGGCAAGTTGTCCTCTTGAGTTTCCAGCTCTTCCGGCAAATTGAACGATAGCCGATCGTCTCTGAGTGCCTTATCCAGAACACGCCCCTCCAGGATGCCCGCATAGTAGAATGGTCCATCGGAATGGCTGATAGCACGACGTAACCACATCAACGATGGGCCAAGATCTTTTTCGCACACCACTCGACCGTTCCCACAGATTAATACTTCGTGACGCTTTCCCACGTCTTTTCGCAATCGGACATGAGTGAGCGTGTACTCGCGGCCCAAAATCTTCACCGTTTCCGTTGTTTGCTGGAGTATGAATTCGTCGCGACACATGGCTGCGACATCGACGGTCTCGTCTTTCCATTTGTCAATGACTACGAAGCTTCCAGCAAATCCCATTGAGAGCCTTTTGAAGAAGTGTTTTACAAATCGTCGCGCCAGTACATCCGCCGACTTTGGGAACGTCTTCTTCATTTCTGCCGTCGGCTTCTCGAACTTAACGACAGTTTTACGATCGACCTTGGCACTTACATCGACAGCCACTGCTGCAGATGTTCCCTGCACACGTTTGGCCGATATTGTGAACGTGCGTTTTCGACGTTTGCCATTATCATCGTAGGTGCTCGAAATATCGACGTGCTTGAATGGGACACAGAAGAGCAACCTGCCCATACCCTTGCCGCCAAGTGTTTTGCGGTGCGATGTTGAGATGGTCTCGAAAGCCGTCCAGTTTTCATCAGTGAATCCAACGCCATCGTCGATCACTTCCACGGACTCAATTTCCGGTGCTGATGCAATTCTATCGCCGTCACTTCCAAACGTCATTGTCGATTGATCCTGTTTACGATGAACGATCACCGTAACGTGTGCGCTGCCAAGCACATTGTCATCCAGTGACTGAAATGCGTTCTCGACTGCTTCATACAGCGGTTGCAGAAACTGGCTCCTCTGTAACTCGTGGTTGTTGAGGTAGTGAACATAGTCAAAGTTTTTCCACGGCATCGGTACTTCCTCGCGGCAAGCGTGTTTCGCGGCAAGCGTGTTTCGGGGCAGGCATGATAGGCGAAGAATGGACTCCATGCTCCGGTGACCGTTTTGTTTTCGAAAAATGCACTCCAAGTCAGCTCAACACACGCCTGCGGTGAGAGTGCTACCAACGTCTGGGCGCGGTTTTGTGTCGAATCCTGAGCGCGGTCGTCAGATGCTTTCGTGCCTGAAAGGCACCGAAATCGCGAGGCGTATGTGTTTCTGTCGAACCCTTCTTGATGCTGACTCCCGATCAGAACGTCACCGTGATATACTGAGACGCTCCAGATATGACTATCCCGCCATTATGCCGCTCAAACCCGAACAATTCCCAGCGAACAGCGTCCGGCAACAGTCGGCAGATTTGATCCTGCGCGGAGATATGTCGGTCGATGACAGTTCGGATTCCAAACCGACAGCGACGCGATTCGCACCGGTGATTGCATCAGCAAGCGAGCCGCCGTTTACTGCCTATCATTCCAAGTACCTGGCTTACGAGCTCACCAAGCGTGTTGGAGCCGATCAGGCGGACAAGCTCGCTCAGTCGCTCAGCAACGCGATCGTCGATCTGAACCCGCATCAGGTGGATGCTGCACTCTTCGCGTTTCGTTCGCCATTGTCGCGAGGCGCAATACTCGCGGACGAAGTCGGGCTCGGAAAAACAATTGAAGCGGGGATCATCATCAGCCAACTGTGGGCCGAGAAGAAACGACGGATTCTCGTCATCGTCCCGGCGTCGCTCCGTAAACAATGGAGCCAGGAACTCGCCGAGAAGTTTTTCATTCCGTCGTTCATCCTGGAGGCGAAGAGTTTCCGTGAGCTGTCTCGGAAAACAGCCTCACCGTTCCAGCCGACGAATCAAGTCGTCATTTGCTCGTATCACTTCGCCCGTGCGAAAGCTGCAGAGATCACAGCCGTTCCGTGGGATCTTGTGGTCATCGACGAGGCGCATCGTCTGCGGAATGTCTACAAGAAGGACAACAAGATTGCCCGTGCCCTTCGAGACGCCGTGCGCAGTCGGCCCAAGATCCTGCTCACAGCAACGCCGCTCCAGAATTCACTGATGGAGCTCTACGGTCTTGTGACGT
This sequence comes from Candidatus Kuenenia sp., assembly GCA_043754375.1. Lineage (GTDB taxonomy): Bacteria > Planctomycetota > Planctomycetia > Planctomycetales > Planctomycetaceae > SXXK01. The sequence goes on from JAYUVA010000083.1 coordinate 3,700, forward strand.
TCGTCGATGAACACGTATTCGGCAGCGAAGAGGCGTTTCGTGAACTGTATGCCAGAAAATCCGACAGTCTGCCAGCCGGAGTGCTTGCCAATCTGCGGGCCAGACTCGCGCCGATTTGCCAGCGAACATTGCGCAAACAGGTTCTCGAATACGTTCGATACACGAAGCGAATCCCGATCACCGAGGACTTCACACCGTCGCCGGAGGAAAAGCGCCTGTACGACCAAGTCTCGGCCTTCCTGCAAAAAGAGAATCTTCATTCACTCCCGAACAGCCAGCGGCAGCTCATCGAATTGGTGCTTCGGAAAATTCTGGCTTCGTCATCGTTTGCGATTGCTGCCACCCTTGGCACGATGATCGAACGATTGAAAAAGCTGGAGCAGGCCGCACACGCGGCGGGTGCCGAGCAGCTTGTGGATGTTGTTGGGGATGACATCGATCAGGCCGATGCCCTCGAGGATGAATGGGAAGAATCCGCGACCAATGGCGCACCAACCGATTCGGCAGAGCAACCAGCAACTCCGGACAAAGCCCAGCTCCTAAAAAGTCTCCGGGATGAAGCTGCTGAACTGACGCAGTACAAGAATCTGGCCGAGTCGATCAAGGAGAATGCGAAAGGGGATTCACTCCTCAAGGCTCTCCGCACTGGTTTCAGCAAAGCGGTCGAGCTGGGAGCCAAACCGAAAGCACTGATCTTTACCGAATCG
>JAYUVA010000084.1:0-5038 GCA_043754375.1 Candidatus Kuenenia sp.
ACGCAACTCGGCATTCTCAGCACGCAACTCCCCGACATCACGACGCAACTCTTCCACCAGAGCTCGTAGTGATTCCAACTGCTGATCAACCGGATTCCACTCCAGATGTATGGCACTCACGGACGCAAAAACTACGACATCTCAGAAATCTATGCCAGAGCAGTTTCAAAATGCCCACACCTTCAGCGAATATTTACATCTTGCCAAAAACATTGCGCAACATCAGCCGGCACGCGTTAGCGTCCGGTTCTCCCGCAGCGTAGCAAACCGTGAGCTAACGCTCAGCGGCTGATGAATAATCCGGGTTAAACGATTAATACGACAGTCCCCAAGGCGTGTGCGAGGTAGCGTCCCGCTGTTGTGTTCGGTAGAATTTTTCTGCACTGCGTGCCGATGAAGTGGAATCGCTGTGCCGTTGTGATTGGCGCGAGATGACAGTGGTTACTACGTCAGTGCCTCAGGAAACAGGGAGTGCAGATGACGCGGACCCGGACGGCAAGGTTTTTGAGGTTGGCTGCGGGGATGGATAATGGCTGAAGCATCTGACGATCTGAATGACCGGTTGACGCGTGAATTTGCCCGGCGAGAAAAGAAGACCGAACAAGTTACAGTTCGGCCAAAGACGGAACTGATCACCAGCGATACTGAACGGCAGGTATCCTCGTCGATGCCGTCCACTCAGGCGCCCTCGGCTGCGGAAGTGGAACGCGAGCAGATGGGATTGATCAATCGTCTGCGGCTGCGGAATGCAGAGTCTGCTCATCAGCTCGAACGAGCCCGGCTCGCCTACCGCACGGACATGCAGCTGATCACTCATCAGTCCGATGCCTCTATCCGTGAGAGCCGCGCGTTCTGGGATGCGAAGTCGGTGGAAGTTGCCGAAACAATCAAGACATATGTGCAAGCCACTGTACGGGCGCTGGAAATTGATCGCCTGGATTCCAGGAATTCCGATATCCAGCGAGCCTACGAAGTTGCCGCAGCAGCGCTGGAAAAAGCTCGGACGGCGAAACTTCCAGAGGTACTCAAGGATCGATTGATGAAAGACGTGCTCGACAACTTCGAAAGAACGTTATCCCGTATTCAGAACGACACCATTGTGTCGAAATATGACCTCGATTAAGAATCGTCTGTAGGATGGACATTCCTGTCCGTCGCATGGCCAAAAAACGCTGTCAAAGCATTATGTCAGAGGAACCGAAATCCACATCGGATGATTCAGCCGATGAATCGCCGGATGGCCGCATGCTGCTGGCTGGCGGTGTGTTCCTGTTCATTGCTGGCGCAGCGGTCGGTGCGATGCTGTATGCTTTTGGCCTCGCCGGGAGGCATTTTGACATCTCGGTACTCCGGGGTGGCCTGCTGACGTTTGGAGTGATCTCGCTGGCGGTCGCCGGCGGCGTCATAGCGATGACCGGAGTGATTAAGCTGCTGACTGTCTTCTGGCCGCGATCGTTGACGATCTGGTCTGAAGTTCGCATGTTACGGAAGGCCAGGACGAGAACATTGTCGCTGCTCAACCGCCGACATGGATTGCAGGAGGACCGCGCTCGGCTGACGGCAAGAATGCAGGCCACCTACGTGATGGAAAAGGAATCCGCAAAAGTGGCCAACCAACAATCGCTGCAGGAACTGCGGGGTGCCCTGCAATCATCAATGATTCGCAGTTGCGAAATCGTGTTCGACCATCTGAATCGTACGCTGGATCAATATCATGAACTGATCGCTGAGATCGACGCTTCGTCATTGCCGCCCATCGAAAAGAAAAAACTGCTCGATGCGCTGAGTGTGAAACTCAATTTGGATGCGGTGGACCAAAAACGACAGTCAGCTCAACGAATGATGGAATCTGCGATCTGGGAGATCCGCTTCCGCAAAGCGCGAATGCTGGCCAGCCGAAAGACCGCCGCCGCAGTCGATTACCTGCAGAAGATCCGCCAGCGAACCGAAAGTCATCGCATTCTGATGCAGATCGACGCATTAATAAGCGAACTGACGGCATCTGCGTAATTAACCCAGGTTCAGAAAGGTATCCGGAGTTTTGAAATTCGCAGGGTGTGACAAGCAGCTGGCAAGCTGCGAAGGCACACCACATTTGCGCTGAATCCTCGGTGTGCCCGCGCTCGCGTTGCTCGCTTGTCACACCATACAGAAAACTCCGCATCTCATTCTGAACGCGGTTTAAGTCTTCGATGAGCAACCGCCCTGGCTGCTCGATGCACGAATGAAAGGGTCCTCGACATGAACTTCTTCGAAAAGCTTTTCGGCGGAAAAGCGCCCAAGGACGAACCCCGGCAGCCAGCGGTGCGACAACCCATTCCGGACGCCCCCTCACCGCACGCGGATCCCGCTCTGGATCCAAACATGATTAAGGTTTTTGACAAATATGGCCGTGAGTTCTTCATCACAAAGGAAGAATGGCGCTCCAGCGTTCTTCCCGGTACCATCCAATCCAGTTGGGACAACCCCGACCAACTCTATGGCCTCATCGTCAATTCGCTGAACGACGGATTCCGTTCCGACGTCGTGGACGCCGCAAGGCATCTGTACGCGATTGATTCAGATCCGCTTCGCGCTGCCTGCATCTGGGGCATCGTGCTTATGGAAGAGGGATGCCTTATTGAGGCCGAAAAAATCTTTCTGGAGTTTATCGCTGAGCACGGCGAAGCCGGCGTCATTCTCACAAACCTGGCGAAAGTTCATTCCGAGCGAAACGACAACGAGAGGGCCGAGCAAATTCTTTGGCGCGCGCTCGAAGCCGATCCAAATCAGGACAACGGATTCGCATGGTACGAATCCATTCATCGCTTTCGTGGCGGCGACGAAGCCGGACTTGCTGCTTTGCGACGCGTGGCCGCTCTCCCTCGCAGTTGGCGAGCGCAACTTTGGCTTGCACGTGCAGAACTGCAGTCAGGATGCCTGGACGGGGCGGTCGCACTGTATCGTGAAAGTTTTGACCATGTTGCCAAACCAATACCAGCCGACTTGCTCATGCAGATCAGTGGTGACCTCGGAAACAGCGATCATCTGCCGGAAATCCTCCAGCTGGTCGGACCGCATTTCGATGCTCGTCAGCACGGACTCATGGTCGGGAACAATCTCATCAAAGCTCACATCGATCTCGGGCAGCTTGATGCTGCTCACCATCTTGTTGACCAACTCTACGCTCTCAATCGTCCCGACTGGAAGGAGAGCCTCGGCTATTGGGATACGGAAATCGCGAAGAAAAGACTCTTCGCCTCATCAGACGAACCACAGGCCGCGATCAGAATGTCGATGTTCACGGTCTCAGGTCCCGTGTGGCTCAAACCCAAGTCGCCTGCGGCCAGGTTGTTTCCCTCAAAGTCGGCGGACAGCGTCGTCGTAGCTTTTCTCGGCGGCTCGGCCAGGATTGCCACGAACTCTCATCGCGTCCAGAAACGACTCGCCGACGCTCCCGGCCGGATGAGCCGCGCGATTCCGCTCTTCCTTGCCGAGCAGGTCGAGTTTGGCACCCTGGGCCGCACAATCACGCTCGTGCCATGGATTACTGAACCCCATGCGGGCTTCGTCGTCAGTCGTGTGGCCTGGAACGATGAAGACGCCGCCGAGTATTCCCGCAAGGGCGACCTTACGAGTGACTACGTCGTGATCTCACATCTCAACGCAGATTCTGATATCTGGACTGCGGAACTTCGCCTGGTTCGTTCGATCGATGGCCATTGCCTGAATCAACTGTCCGAATCATTTGCCGCGGACGATGCGACCATCGCCCTCCATCGGCTTGCACAGCACTTGCTGCAGCAGCTGGACGGCAGCGCAGCGATTGAACTGCAACCGCGATCAGCACTTTATGTCTTGCCCTCCGCCGCAAACTTCCCCCAATATCTACTGCGTCTGGAACAACTTCTGGCGGTTCGATGCTCAGGACAGGATGGCGTTCAGTCCGGCTTTCTGAGTGGAGAAAGAGATATCATTGACGGAAACCTCCAGCTGTGCCTTGCCGCGCCCTGCAGTGTCAGCACGCGGATTCTGCTAGGCGAAACGCTGTCGGCAATGAAACGAGTTCGGCCTGATATCCTGCCGGAGTTCAAAGAGCGTCTGGCCTTGCTCCAGACGGAACATCCCCTGACCCAACCGGCGCAGGAGGTGATACAACGCCGGATCACCGAGATATTCGCGACATGAATGCTCCGCAAAGTGGAACTCCATGTCGACAAATGGACGAGGGCTTGAGGGTCGTTCAGCAGGCGAGCTGTGATCAGATTCGGTCTGGCGGAAATTAACGCGAATGCAGAGAATCCGGTCGAATGGTCTGTGCAACCCATAATTTCCAAATCCCGGGCAAGGATGCCATCTATGAACATGCGACTCACTGTCATTGCCTCTCTGTTTGGACTGTCTACTGTCTGTGCCGGGCAGGAGTCTCCACAACTTGCTGACCAACCGGTATTTATCGCGCGATTCAACGGGTGGACTCAGGAGGGAATTGCAGAATACATTTGTGAACTCAACAGAGACCTGCAGGTTGGCGCAAGATTTACTGAGGCAATCGACAAACAGAAAAACGAAGGCGATGTCGAGCGATTCTTCAGTCGTTGAGGGCTCTGATCACAAGTACAAACTCGTCCGCACTACGATGGCTCGAGCCGAAATCACTGATGATCCGGCGGCGGTCACAGCGTCGGACAATGACAGCGGGGTCCCTGTGAAACACAGTGTCTGCATCAAACACCGATGCACCAGCGTCAGAAGCCGAGGATGTGGATATCCCCGAAGGTCAGCAGTCGACCGTCATGATTGGCCCGTTCGGCATGTCAGCTTCCTCAACAGGAAAGATCTTGGGGCCAGCCGTCTGTTGCACGGCGAATGAGTATTCTGTAGAATTTGGTGAATGTGCATGATTTTCGGTGGCAGTTTTTTTGAGACGGTTTTTTGAGACGGTTTTTCGGGGGTCGGCAAATGGCACGGACAAATCGGCGGGATGTGTTGGCGGCGGGCGAGATTCAGGTGGTGCATTGCATCAATCGATGCGTGCGGCGGGCGTATCTGTGCGGGC
>JAYUVA010000085.1:0-3056 GCA_043754375.1 Candidatus Kuenenia sp.
CGCTCATCGGCCCGGATCGTTTCCGGGGGCAATACTCTGTCGAGCCACTGTTCGAGGATGCCGGAATTCTGTTCAATGAATTTGGTATCGACAGACAACGGAATCTCACGAGCAAACACATTCGGGCGAGGATGCTGTCGGAAATAGTCCACCACATCCAGCAACCCATCGACGACGTGCAGGTGCCGCAGCAGAAGTGTTCGATTTGCCAGGAGCCAGGATTCCAGTTCCGGCAACCGCGATCGAATGCGTTCCACTGCGGATGCGAATTCTGCAAACTCGCGCTGCTTCCCGATGAGTCGCAGGAAGTCGAGCTGCGATTCAAACACCACGCGGTCCGGAAACAGATTGCGTCCGTGATGCCGACTGTTCCGTTCCTGCCACTCGATGACATAGCCGTATCCCACGACTTCCTTCGAGCCATTCTTCAGCGACTGAACCTGCTGTTGAGCGATGGCCAGACTTTCATCTGGAACGCCGACGCCAGGAATGTGCAGTGGAAAGAATGGCGTGTCCGAGAGCCATGCGGACAGGAATCCAGGATACTGCCGCAGCGCCTTTTCTTTGATTTCGCCCGGTTGTAGAAGAGCCCGCTTGTTCATGATTCTTCGCTAAGTTTTTTCTGACTCTGCCGGATTCGATGTGCATGTACTATTCTTCATGCGGTGCGAATTGACAATGGCGAGCGGCTGCCTCATTCCTGGCCGCGTAAATATCTGGTTGCGAGGCTCTGCCTCGCAACCCATTGTCTTGCAGGCTCCGCCTGCCGAACGACAGGACTGTTGCAAAAAATATTGCCGAAATTTGGAGGCGGAGCCTCCAAGGCAATGCGTTCCAAGGCTGGAGCCTTGGAACGAGGCTGATTGCCACCCTGCAACTCACGACTCCCCTATCACATCCGCGAACGCCGTCGCTGTCATTTCGAAGATTTCAGATCGATTGTCCCGCTTGTTCACGTGCAGATAACAGCCGACGTACGGTTGCGTCACACGGGCTTTGGCATCCAGCGGGGCGACGATCAGCAGTTGCAGGCCGAACTGGCGAAACAACTCCATCGCGTATTCCGCATGTTGATCATCGACGCGTGAAAACATTTCATCGACCACCACGAACTGGAAGCGATCGGGAGCCGGATGTTCGGGATCCAGATCGTACTGGTACGCGATCGCCGCGACCAGAATCGTAAATGCCAGCTTCGCTTTCTCGCCGCCCGATTGACCGCTGCTGTCCTGATACACTGAGATGGTTTCCAGCGTTTCCCGATCGATCACGGCTGCCACGAAGTCAAACCAGCGACGCACGTCCGTCACTTTGTCTCGCCAGCGGCGATTGTTTTCATCACGCAGCTTTTCGACAAGTTCGCGGATGCGTTCGAACCGGGCTTCATTGGCAGCAGCGGAATCGTCGAAACTGCTCTCGATGCATTCACGCAGTCGAGTCTGGAACTCCACGACTTCGCGATCCCGCACCGGACGAGGTTCCAACTGGATATGAGTTCCCGGACGATATTCCAGTTGCTTCAGCGACGCATTCAGAATTTCGATGCGGTCTTCGATCTGCCGCCGTTCAGATTCCAGTTCCGCGCGGAACAAACCGATTTCGTGGATGACCTTTTCATTGAGACGTTCGCGGAAACGCTGTTCGTGCCGCGGCAGATCCTCGTCCACGATACGTTGTCGCAGCCCGAGAAAACTTTCGAGGTACTCAATGCCGATCGCCAGATCCTGACCTCCATCCGGAAACTTCTGGAGGAATCGGGACATCAGTTTCAGCAGATCGCGCTGCACAGGTTCGAGTTCCGCTCGTCGCGCTTCGACGTGATGGCGTTGCTGGTCCGTCAGTTGGCGTTGCAGGCGACCCGTCGATAACTCGGCCTCGTCAATCACGCAACCCACAAGCTGCTTGTGGAGTCCCTCGAAGTACTCGCGATCTTCATCCAGCAGACCATCATGAATGCGACGATTCAGACCACTGCGGGCGTGCTTAAGTTGCTGTTCGCAGACCCCGATGTCGCGTTCCAGATGAGTTTGGTGTTTGACCGCCTCGACCGCCGCCAGTCGAGTCGCCTCACGCTGATGTTCGACCTCCGCCAACCGCTGCTGCAAGCCCTTGAGCACATCCGACTTCGACGAAATCTGCTCTGCCTCACGCCGCAATGCAACGATCGTTTGTTCGAACGCAGTCGGATCGATCTGATCAAACGTCGTGACCAGATCCAGTGCAGCAACGGCCTGCAAGCGGTCGCGCACGGTGTGCAATTGCCGATTAATCAACCCGGATCGCTCGGTGAGTTTAGTGTCCTCGTGCTGCAGGCGTTCCAGCTCGTCGGCGATGCGCTGCTTCTTCTGACGATTGTCCCAGCCCAGCACAAAGTTTCGTGGATCGGTGATCTTGTCGCGGTCGTCTTTGTCATGCCGCCGCTGACCACTTTTGATATGCCGTGAAATCGTCATCGCCAGCCCGCGACACTGTTGGAATTCTTCCACGGTGTCACAGCAGCGATAGTCGAAGCGCTGCTGCAATTCGGCCTTCACCCACGGCAGCAGCGTGTGGCCTTCGCGAAACGCCAGCTTGCCGAGCAGCGATGATTCCGTCGGCACGGTGCTGTTCATCGCCGTTGCCGGATTGCCGATCTGCAGATACACCAGCCGCTGCCCCTGTCCCTGCACAGCCAGCCGCGTGCGATCCACATACGCGCTCACGGCCGCGTAGAGGCGTTCGGGCACAAGCAGGCTCAGAGCAAAGCTGTTGAGCACTTTTTCAATCGACGATTCCCATTCACGTTCCTGCGGGTTGGCGATGACGATTTCACGGCATATCAAAAGTGGTCAGCGGCGGCATGACAAAGATGACCGAGACAAGATCATCGATCCACGAAACTTTGTGCTGGGATGGGACAATCGTCAGAAGAAACAACGCATCGCGGACGAGCTGGAACGCCTGCAGCACGAGGACACGAAACTGTCCGAGCGATCCGGGTTGATCAATCGACAATTGCACACCGTACGCGACCGCTTGCAGGCTGTTGCCGCGCTGGATCTGGTCACGACGTTTGA
>JAYUVA010000086.1:0-4163 GCA_043754375.1 Candidatus Kuenenia sp.
CCGTCCGCATTCTCAGCGATTTTCAGGGCTACGGCACTTGGAAAGTGCCTGCTACTTTCTAAACCAAGTACCATTGGGCTAGCGCCTTGCCGCTCACAAAAACAACGGTCGTCAGACAGACTCCTGACCTGTTTGAAAACTGTTGGATTAACGGATTGGGGACATTCGAATAGTTATCTGAGTTGCAAATTTTCACGGAAAACTTTCCATGCACACAATGCCTTCAACAACGACATCCCGCCGCACCGCGCTGCGACAGATAGGCACAGGACTCGCCGCGATCAGCGTTTCGGCACGTTTTGAGAAACCCGCGCTGGCAACGCCGACTTTCACTGATATCGACGCGCCTGGAAAATCCAGTTGGGCATCGTTTCGAGCGACCCCTGATCAACGCGGGATTTCCCGGGCGGTGCTTGCGGACCAGCCCACCTTGAAGTGGGAGCTTGCATCACAGGATGGCTGGGTGGCGGCAGTCGCCATTGTCGGGGATTTCGTCTACGCACCGGCGCTTGCAGGAAATCTGCATTGCCTGAATCTGAAGACTGGCGAAGAAATCTGGAAATACCGCTCGATCGAAGACCCCGATCCCAAAAAATTCGCCCCCGGATTCAAAGCGGCCCCGCTTGTCACCGCCACCATGATTTACATCGGTGACGAAGACGGTGTGCTGCATGCCATCGATCGAACATCGGGTAAGAAGGTCTGGGTGTTTGCTTCGGATGCTGAAATTGCCGGGTGCGTCGCACAGTACGAAGACAAGTTGTTGCTCGCGTCACACGACAGCTACTTGTACTGCCTGAATCCGGATGGGACCGAAGTTTGGAAGTTTCAAACAAACGACCGCATCAATTGTTCGCCAGCCATAGAAGGTTCGTATACCTTCCTGGCAGGTTGTGACGAACATCTGCGAATCATCGATCTGCAGACGGGCAAAGAGTTTCGTGACATGCCGCTGGAGTCGTTTTTGATCGCCTCACCTGCCGTCGTCGGAGATCTCCTGTACGTTGGTACGCATACGGGCGAAATCGTATGTGTCGATTGGCGCAAAGGTGAATTTGTCTGGCGTTACGCAGGTCCGCGAAAAATGCCGTTCCATGCGTCCCCGGCAGTGACGGACGAACTGGTGATCGTCGGTGGCCACGACAAGAATATTCACGCTGTTAATCGAACGACCGGCGAAGGAAAATGGATGTTTGCGACACGCGCTCGAATCGAATGTTCCGCCGCAGTTGTTGACAAGAGACTGTTTGTGGGTTCCGGAGACGGCAATCTGTACGGTATCGACCTGCAGACAGGAACCGAGACCTGGAAGTACAACGCCGGACGCCCGATCAATGCTGGCATCGCCATCGGCGAAGGACATCTGGTGGTTGGCGAAGACCAGCAGAACGGACGTCTGCTGTGCTTCGCGTGAAATCCTGACCGGTTCAATGGATTGCGAGAGGACGGTATGTCCGCTACCCTTACGCTTTTCGCCCGACAGGTAGAGTTGATGAACCACTGCCATTGGCCGTAAGCGCGTTGACCAGCAGTCGATGCTCAAGAAATTTCAGTCAGGACATACGTTCGCATGGATCAGCAATCCGGAGGCAATTCTCCAGGGCCGTCACATAACAAACCAACCGATGGCCAGGGTGGCGATCCCCGACGACGCAATTTTGGAACCATGATTATTCTGGGCGTCATCGGTTTCGCGCTGGTGATGTGGATGTTTTACAGCTCCCCGTCGAATTACGGTTCTACTGTTCCCTACTCATTTGTCAAGAAACAGCTCCAGGCCAACAATATCGAAAGAGTTCGGTTTCAGCAGGAGTTTATGACGGGGGAATGGAAGGTCATCCCGGAAGCACCGAAGAGTTTCACCGGAAAACTCAGCAAAAAATTCAACACCGTGCTTCCGCCGGAACGGATGCGTGACAATGAATTTGTGGCGGATCTGGACAAAAAAGAGGTGCAGGTCGAATCCACACCGACCGCCGTTGACAATGGCACTCAGTTGCTCATCTGGATCCTGTTGCCGCTGGGGCTGATCTTCATTCTATGGACGATCATGCGCCGGTCTTCGGACCCGTTTTCAAGTGGCGGCATGATGGGCAGCTTTGTGCGCAGCCCCGCACGACGATTTGAAAAAAGTGATAAGGCTGCAACATTCGACGATGTTGCCGGCCTGAAGAACGCAAAGCAGGATCTGCAGGAAGTCGTAGAGTTCCTGAAGAACCCGAAGAAATTTACAAAACTGGGGGCCAAGATCCCGAAAGGCGTGCTGCTTGTCGGACCTCCGGGCACCGGCAAGACATTGCTTGCGCGAGCCACCGCCGGGGAAGCCGGTGTGCCGTTCTTTGCAATCAACGGGTCGGAATTCATTCAGATGTTCGTTGGCGTAGGTGCCACACGCGTGCGGGATCTGTTCAAGACGGCTCGTGAAGCGTCGCCGTGCATCATTTTTATCGATGAAATTGACGCCGTAGGGCGCGTCCGCGGAGCGGGTGTTGGTGGTGGCCACGACGAACGCGAACAGACCCTGAACCAGATTCTCAGTGAAATGGACGGCTTCCAGCAGGGTGAAACCGTCATTGTCCTGGCCGCCACGAATCGCCAGGACGTCCTTGATCCGGCACTCTTGCGCCCAGGACGTTTTGATCGTCACGTGACGGTCGATAAACCTGCGCGGGAAGGACGGCTGGGGATCCTGAGAGTCCACTCACGCAAGGTGCCTCTGGCCGACGACGTGGACCTTGAATGCCTGGCCCGGACCACAATCGGCTACAGCGGGGCTGATCTGGAAAAGCTCGTCAACGAAGCAGCGCTCAAGGCCGCACGCGAAGACAAGCGGACCGTAGAAATGGTCGATTTTCTTTACGCGCAGGATCTGATCCTCATGGGGGCTCCCCGGGATGAGCCCGTGGAACTCAAGGAAAGGGATCTGACAGCATGGCACGAAGCGGGCCATGCGATCCTCGCCTGGTGTCAGAAAGGTATGGACCCGGTTCACAAAGTCTCAATCGTACCTCGCGGACGCGCATTGGGTGTCACGCAACTGATGCCGGAGAAAGAACTCTACAACGTCGGCGAACACCTGCTCAAAGCGCGGCTGGTGATGATGATGGGCGGACGTGCGGCTGAGAAACTTGTCTTTGACGAATTCTCCGCCGGTGCGGAAGACGACATTGACCGATCCACGCGACTGGCACGCCGCATGGTCGCCAGTTGGGGCATGTCGGAAGCCATCGGCCCGGTTGCATTTCGTCAGTCGGAAGAACATCCGTTCCTCGGAAAGGAAATGCACACTTATCGTGAATTCAGCGAAGAAACCGCCCGGCTGATCGATGTGGAAGTACAAAAAATCATGCATGAAGCCCACGCCACGGCTGTACAACTGCTGAAACAGTACCGCGACAAACTGGACACGCTGGCGGCCGCTCTCCTGGAAGCAGAAAACCTGGAACGCGACGAAGTCGCGAAAATCCTCGGCGAGCGACCATTCGACACCAGCGATGATGAATAATTCGCTTGTCCGAGATTCGCTTGTCCGTAATTCGCTTGTCAGAGATTCGCTTGTCCGAGATTCGCTTGTCCGAGATTCGACTGTCCGAGATTCGACTGTCGTCTAGGCTTTAAGCCGGAAAATGGGCTGAAGTACCGCCTACAGGCGAGAGTCCAAACAAAATGGGACAGTCGAACTATACTCCGGGCGGTTGGAAATGAGTCCGGCGAGCGGAGCGGCGTGAGCCCTCCGGTACTCGATTTGATTCTGGACTCACTAACCCAAAGCGTCAGCGAGGGAATTCTCGGTGAAAATACACAGCCAAAGCCCCTCGCTGACGCTTCGGGTTACAAAGTGAGCGCCATTGGGCTTGAGCCCTCCGATACCTCGTTCTTGTACCGGCAAGCTGACGCATGCCGCTCGCCAATTGTCTCACTCATGAACTGACGATCCTGTCACTCAGGATGCTGCCAAAAACTGTTCAGAACCGGATGCAAACTGGAACACAAAGCGCCAATGCATCGCAAGGCCACTTAACACCGCAAAGTGCCATAGCTCATGTGGCCCCATGATACCGCGGACGATTGTCGGACCGTGGACTAGCAGCACAATTGCTCCCAGCGTGTACGACGCACCAGCAAACACGGCAGGCTTAATGAAAGTCCATCCGAACCTCCGC
>JAYUVA010000087.1:0-3500 GCA_043754375.1 Candidatus Kuenenia sp.
CCCGGACCATCCGCAGGTTGTTAACGGTTCCTTCGATCTCGACGAAAATGATGACGAAAAACCGGACGGCTGGCACTATCAGCGGCAGACCATCATGTGCGATGATTCGCCGATGGATGGCAAGTACTGTTTACGGTTTGAAAACAAGGATTCCGCCCTGATCTCACAGGCGCTGCAGGGTTCCGCCATCAATGGGCGAACTGTCGGAACGCTGCACCTGAACTACTGGGTGCGATGCAACGGCATCGTGCCGGGCAGAGAAATCCCGGAACAGGCGGCTGTGGTTGTGCATTTTTACGATCACGTCCGCCGTGAAGTCGGCACCACGGTGCTGGGAAAATGGCGAGGCAGCTTTGGCTGGCAGAATGCAAAATCGACCGTCATTGTTCCGTCCAATGCAAAGGAATTGATCATTCGCATCGGACTGAATGGCGCTCAGGGCCAGTTGGATCTGGATGATCTTCAGATGACGACGGTGAAGCGGTGATGATTGAGAGCATTGGCGAGCGGCATGCGTCAGCTTGCCGGTACAATTGGGCTAAAGGCTAAACGATTTATGAAAACCCTGCAATTCAACTGGGTCATGCTTGGCTTGACGCTGCCTTTGCTGACCTGCCAGTCGGCATCCGGTGACGACCTGGGCCAGGCCGTTCAGGCGGCCATTCGCAAAGTCGAACCGTCGATTGTTCGTCTGCGTGTCATCGGCGGTGAACAGTCGATCGATGGCGATGCGGTGCGATCGCTCGTGACCACCGGGATTGTGATCTCAGAGGACGGAGAAATCCTGACAAGTCAATTTGCGCTGGAAGGGAATCCAGAAGCTGTGCTCGTCGAAGATCAGTCCGGCAAGCGAACGAATGCGACCATCATTGCTACCGACAGTGTCCGACGTATCGTGCTGTTGAAGGCAAAGGAGGGTCGCTGGACGCCTGCGGTGGCCGATGGAGAACATACGGTGGAAGTCGGGCAATGGTCAATCGCACTGGGACGCTTCTATGCGCCTGAATCGTCAAGTGTTTCCGTGGGCATCATCAGCGCGTTGAACCGCATCCATGGGATGGCCATCCAGACGGACGCGAAGGTGTCGCCCGTCAACTATGGCGGACCACTCGTCACAATCAATGGCACAATTGCCGGAATTCTGGTGCCGCTGTCGCCCAGCGGCGGCGGCTCAGCCAACTCGGGAATTGAATGGTACGACTCCGGTATTGGCTTCGCAATACCGCTCAAAGATGCACTTGCGGCGGCTGAGAAGCTGCGTTCCGGACGGAATCTGAAACCAGGCAGAATCGGGATCCGCCTGGTGCCCGCAGGCGCATTCGAAACAGACATCGTTGTCGATCGGGTTTCTCCCGGCAGTCCTGCGGCACGCGCCGGACTGCTCAAGGGAGATCGGATTCTGGCGATTGATGATCAGACGATGGAACGCAGCAGCGTCCTGATGGAATCACTCGCACGGCACTATGCCGGCGATTCAGTGATCCTGAAGATTCGACGTGGGCAGGAAGAAATGACACGGGCGGTTGAGCTAATGGAATCGCTGCCGCCCGTGTCGCATGGGTATCTTGGACTGCTGCCCATTCGCCTTGCAAAGCCGTCAGAGTCGTCCGACGCGGCGGCGGATGCGACAGAAAAAAACGCGACAAAGGGTGCTGACAAGGACGAGGAGGGACAGAAACAACCGCTCGATATTCCTCGTATCAGGCTGCCTGGAATTCTGCAGAAGAACGGCGCGGCGATTCAGGATGTCGGCGATTCAGTACCGCTGATTGTCCTGAATGATTCGCCGACTGCTGCGAAGAATCTCCCGACAGGAATCGAAGTCCTGTCGCTCAACGCCGCTGGCACAAAATCGCTCGCCGAACTGGCAGTCGCGGTCGATGAGCTAATACCGGGATCCGTAGCGAGGATCGAATATCGTGTTCCCGGCGAAATGAATACGCAGACAGCAGAGATCACGGCTGGCAGTCGTCCGGAAAACATCATTGCATTGTCCGACGTCGTGCTCGCACAGATTCAGCGATCGCGACCTTCATCGGGAGCGAAGGAAGCAGTCCCCGGCAATACGGATACCACAGGCGACCCGGCCGGAAAACCTGCAGCTTCGTCAACCACAAGCGGTGTCGCGCGTCGCGAATTCAACTTTGAAGAACGCGGCCGCTGTATCGTCTTTTCATCGTCGGATTCAGGTCCCGTGATGCCTGGCATCATCATTTTGGTGTCGGCCCATGATACCAGCGAAGAAGAAATCGTGCGACGCTGGGGACCTGTACTGAAGTCGCATTGCCTGACGGTTGCTGTTCCGCAAAATCCGGAATCGGCGCGGTTGACGACGGACGATATTCCGCTGGTGCAGACGACGATTCGAGCGCTGGTCTCGGGGGCCGGAGCCGATCTCCAACGCATTGTCGTGGTTGCCGATCGCTCGCAATCATCAATGGCGTGGCAATGTACTTTCGGCGGACCATCGACGATTCGAGGCATCGCTCTGACAGATGGCTGGTTTTCCAGTTCCGAAATTCAGGGCGTCGAAGGGGCAGGGCACTCGGTGCTGTTGCTGGATACCACTCGGGGAGCTCAGGCGAAGGCTCTGCTGGAGCTCAGTCACAAATCGCTGACCGATGCGGGCTTCTGGGCACCTCGTTCGACCGCAGCCGACGAAACTGACAATTCCGACGATGCTGGCGAAAATCGGGCTGTGCAGTGTATTGCTGACTGGTCGCTGTTGATGCGATCGTTCTGATTCACCATAAATGCGGAGCTTGCCGCTGAGCATTTTCTCGGCAGGTTGCTTCCTCTATACTTCCGGCGTTGATGGCAGGGCAGGGCGGTTGCCATCCGCCGCCCGGAACCTTTACGCATCGAGCATCAGGCAGACCAGATGAACAGTAGCAGTTCAGACATTGATATCTCTTCCTCTCGCGTCCTCATTGCGGACGACATTCAGCAGAACCGTGAACTGCTGGAAGCGTATCTCGCTGATGAAGGATACGAGATTCTGATGGCATCGGACGGGCAGCAGACAATGCAACTGGTGGATCAGCATCAGCCGGATCTGATTCTGCTGGACATCATGATGCCGCGGATGAGTGGCTATGAAGTCTGTTCACAAATCAAAGGCGACCCGGCGCGTCGAGGTATCCTGGTGCTGATGGTCACGGCACTGAACGAAACCGGAGATATTGAGAAAGCCGTCAACGCCGGCTGTGACGACTTTCTCACAAAGCCAGTGAATCGTCTGGAACTACGCACTCGTGTGCGTTCACTGTTGCGAGTTCGTCACCTGACGAACGAACGTGATCGCCTTCTTGCTTACCTTGAAGAAATGGAACACCGCATTTTACGCGGTGATGGCTGAAAGTTATGTCAGATCAGGAAGTTATTTCTTCGACCGTTGCCGAAGCATCTGGGCCGGTTGACGCATTCGTTGAAGTCATCGTGCGCAATCGACGGGCTCAACCGTTTTTTGGTCGCCATCCGTGGGTTTTTGTCGGTGCCAT
>JAYUVA010000088.1:0-3868 GCA_043754375.1 Candidatus Kuenenia sp.
GCGTACACGTATTCTGTCGAGGAGGAAACCGATGAAGTTGACGGCCCGAATCCGGTTCAAAATGCCGCACGGCGTGTCATCGCACGTCAGGGAGAAATCTGCGTGCTCGCCGGCAACTTCAAGTCGATTGACGACGACCAGGCACAGACCGTTCTGAAGTGGATCAAGAAGAAATACGCTTCTTCGATTGTCGAGGAAAAGAAGGGCGGACTGTTTGCAAAAACGCCCGGTCAGCCAAGCCCGTTCGGCGGAGCGATTCTGACTATCAACCCGATTTACGACGGCGAAATCCAGAGTAAGAAGCTGGATAATGAGGTTGTGGATCTGAATGACGGTACACCCTTTACTTTGCTCGAGAATAAAGGCAAGTACACGCTGCAAGTTGCCACCTTTGCCGGCGGCAGCGTCATGCAGGTCGGGAATCAGTCGTCGACGAAGGCCATGGCATTGTTTGAACAGAATTTCGGTTCAAATCTCGATGGATGTGCCAAAGAAGCCATGGCGCTGGCAGAAGCCCTGCGGACGGCTTCGAAGCACGGATATGATAAGGACTACGAGGCCTGGGTCTTTCACGATCATTATCGTTCGATCGTGACCGTGGGCTCATTCAGCAGCAAACAGGACCCGCGCATTGAACCGCTTGTGCGACTCTTCGGAGGTCGTGCCGGCACTTCTGAAAATCGAATCGTGACAGACGACGGAATCATTCCCGCGACGTTTACGCTGCCTCAGAAACCGACGCCGCAGCACCCGCTGACGAAGCAATGGTACTTCGACAAACAGCCTCGAATCATGACCGTTCCGACGGCAAAGTGACGTTGGTCAGAGGTGTGTCAGCATTCACCATTAATTTCCGGGCCTCAATCATTTCTGTTGGATCGGCAAACTGCCGTTTGCCGAGTCCGATCAGCAGGATTGTGACGGCTGTCTTCATAATGATTGTCACGTCGTACCACAACGACGCGCGGCGCATGTAGACCAGATCCAAAGCCAACTTGATGGGGAGCAACTTTTCGACGTAAGACTGCTCCGGATCTTTGTCGTGGAGCTGGAGATGACTGTGCGTGTAGTAATGGATGCTCCCTGGACTTGAAAGGCCTGGGGCAATGTTCAAGGTCTCCCGAGATCGCGGGGAATAATACTGTGTAACGATCTTCGGATCTTCGGGGCGCGGTCCGACAATGGACATCCTTCCAATCAGAATATCGTACAACTGGGGAAGCTCATCGATCTTCAGAGCGCGGAGGATTCTACCCACGAGGAACACCCGCGAATCCTTCGCTCCGGTGATCACGCTTCCGGTATCGGACCCCGTATGCATCGTCCTGAACTTGTGCATGACAAAAACTTCGCCGCCTCGACCAACGCGGCGAGCCCGATAAATGGCCGGGCCGGAACTTGCCAGCCTTATACCAAGGTACGCCAACAGCAGGACCGGTGAAAACAGAACGATGGCGATCGCACAAATGATCACATCAAACAGGCGTTTCACCATAGCAGATCACTCTGTCGCCAATCATTGGATTGTCATAAGTTTTCGGAGCGGCCAGCGAATTGAACTGCGGGCAGGTTTCTGGCAGGTTACGTTCGTCCAGACAACACAACCGGTTGAAAGTAAAGTATAATGATCGATCTGACCGTCGTCCTGTCTGCCCGGGATATCCACTGTATTCCGCAATTACGCGAGTTGCTTGCGATGCAGGTGAACCTGTCTCGACAGGAACCAGGGTGCGTGCGGTTTGAAGCGTTTGAATCTCAAACCGTGGCGGGCACCTTCATTCTGATCGAACGCTGGGAATCTCAGGCCGCGCTGGATACACATCGCACTGCAAAAGGATTCACGACTGTCTACCTGCCGCAGGTGCTGCCACTGGTGGACCGGGTTGCTCATGTTTGTCGAGCGTTGAAGGGGACGTGACTCGCGGAATCAGATGCCTCTTACGGAATTCGCGACGCCAAATTGAATCTAGGATACAGAACAGGAGTACAGTGTGCCACTTGAAGTTGCCGATTCGTGCTGATAGAAGGGCGGACAGTTCTTTCAAATGGTCTGGATTTGCTGTAAAGAAATAAGGATTTAATCGAGTTCCTCGGACAAAACAGGGAAAATCGGACCGATAGCGTCCGAAGTGTTGCATTATGTAGTTCTTGTACGTCCACCGATTTTAGATTTTTGAACACTATCGAGGGCTTGTCGGCGGCATCCCACAGATTGACTTTTGTCAATCGTGGGCGTCACGACGGCAAATATACGGACTGATAATGTCGACCGTCATTCGATCCTGTCCTGGATGCAAATCCCTCATTCTTTCTGACACGGCTCAGTGTCCGGAGTGCGGTCACGTATTCTACGAGCGGAAAGACTCTGCAACTTCAGAAGTCGTCGATGTCGGCTCAATGAAGAGTGCCAGCCTGGCGGATCCCTGTCCGCACTGTGGAGAAATGGTTCGCACGGGACTTGTGCGTTGTTGGAGTTGCAATGGATTCATGCGGGAGGATATTGCGGCGCGCTATCGCGACATGACCGCGAATCCTCAACAGATTATTTACAGCACGATTCCATTGGCGCAACGCACGGACTACTTGCCGGCGCGAAATGACGCAGCGAAAGGCGTAGTTCCAAAAGCGTACGACGCTGAAGACTTTGAGTTGTCCGACGGTGTCGCTGGCACAGGCGCTAATTCCGCACGAGCCGAATTTGAATTGAGCGCAAGTTCACCTTCGCGACCTGCACGGGGCGTCGGTGCAGCCGCCTCCGCGACGTCTGCCGCACCGGCTGAGGGGCCTGACAAACCACAGCAGAAGACACCCGGTGGAAAACCTACGACAACAGACCGGACGGATACTGCTGATTCGGCTGCTGCTCAGACATCCTCAAGACCTGCTGCAAAATCAAACGAGGGCGACGATGATCTCTTGTCGATCGCAATGCAGGAAGAACGCGAATTCAAAAAACGTCGCGGTGACAAAGTCGCCGAACGTCAACGCAAGCAGATGCTGATGCACTGCGCTTGCGGTGCATGGATTCGAGTCAACGAAGATCAGGCGGGCAAGGTTGTCCGGTGTCGACAGTGCAAGAAACCGGTCAATGTGCCTCAGATTCGTCGCAAGGTGGAAAAAGCGGAAGACAAACCTGCAGTTGCGAAATTGACCGTGAAGTGGATCGAGGGGGTACGATTCGTTCGCATTGCGCCGACGTCCATTGTGCTGAAACCCGGCAGCGTCTCAGAGAAATTTGTTGAAGCGGATCTGGCAATTACCGATTCACAGATTGTCGTGGTGGCGTTCACCGGAGCTGACAAAAAGAAACCTGGTCTCCTGGGAAAAGCTCCTAAGATCGATCGCGTTGAACAGAGAAAAAAAATCTGTGAACAAGTTGCGTCGTCGGGTGGTTTCACTTCATTGACCGATGTCGAAGTGCATACGATCTCGACAACGCAAGTACCGGAAATTCGACTTGTCCAGCCAATCCTCAAGGCCCATGAATCAATGTTTGCGGGTGTTCCGGTCTTTGGCGACGGACGCATAGCCATTTTCCTGCCGATACCTTCAGAAGATGGGCTGCAGGCGTATTGTTCGCAGGGTCTGACCACATTTCGGAAGCTGCATGAAGTGTTGAAGACGAATTTCAGGCTGGAACTGCCTGCCACCGAGAATGGTGTTCCGGATGCCGAGAAATCTGATAGTCTCAACTGCTTTATCAATCAGAGTCGCGTGGAGTCGGTGCGCAATTTGAGCTATTACCGACAGGATCCGGCGTTCGAACTGGAACTGTCCGGCTACCGCTGCAAATCGTGTACAGCGGTGATCAGTGAAGAAGGCCGCAAAAAAAACAAGCTCGGCGGAGCCAACGGCAAAGGCATTGCCA
>JAYUVA010000089.1:0-11964 GCA_043754375.1 Candidatus Kuenenia sp.
TGGTTGTCCGAGGTCGCAATCTGGCGGGTCGAACGTCGGACGAAATGCCGGGCAGCATTTATCCATTCATGGCGACAGGTGAGTACACAGGTTCGCTCATTCATTCGCCGAACATCTACGACTTTCCTGTCTCAATGCACATCGCGCGAGTTCGCGGCGGAGATGCGGTCTGGGTCCACAACCGCCAGCCTGTCCATTACCGCGACCTCTGGATGGACACCCGCGCCGGAATGCTGCGCTATCCTGGCATCGTGGCGTGCAGTGAAGACGCCGATGTCATTGATCAACTCTGCCGACTGTCGAAAGACTGGAGTCAGACCCGGTACGAAGAATGACTGACAATCATTTTCCAGCTCGAGGCGGCGACACTCATCATAATGCAATTGGACAAGCTACTTTCGCAGCAACAGCTCGTTCACTTCTGGTTTTCCGTCGGGCCTGCCCCGACGGGAACACAATCCAGAAGCTACCACGACACCGCCTAAACCGCCTCCCCTTTTTTGCGTGTTCGCCGAAGGCGAACGCGCGAAAAGGGGGAGGCGGGGGTGCTTGAGTTCAGCCAGTAGCTTTTCAATTGTCGCTCCGACCGGGTCAAGCCCTTGTCTTTACCCACATTTTTCCCATACGCCCTCAACCCCAACAGGGTTGAAGCACACGATTTCCCTCAGAAAAATCTTTCGCGGCGTTGCCACGCACTGCCCCGGTGGAATCCTCGCCGTTGGCTCGGGTTAAACGAAAACGGCCGATGCTTCAGAGAAAATGTGGGAAATGACAAGGGTCAAGCCCGGCGGAAGCCTTGTGTTTACAAGACGTCGCGTTGCATCATCAGCGTCAGATGGTTCAGGTTGATTTGATGCGGCTTTATGTTGAGTTGTCAAGAAAGCAGCTAAGAAAGCAGCTAAGTGCCAGTCACCTTTTACACTTCACGATCAAGAACGCCGAAGCGGCTCTCACATGGGCCGAAGTGGACAGCGATCTGCGACGCAACGCATTCAGTCCACTGAGCGTATGGGGAATCGTTTGCGGATTGACCCGAATCAGCCAGCAGTCGGCCTTTACCGACGAACGAGTCGCCATCGACCGGGCCGCAGGCAAGCTCATGAGCATGGTCTGCTGACCACGGGCGTGATGCTGCTCCGATAGACATTTTCCCGAGTCTGGCATTTGCCTCAGACTGCGAAAATCTTGCCCGTAGTTTTTCATCGGTCGCGATTTCACAACGATATCACTGGTGAGTGATGCGACCGATCTTTCGGCGGGTGTTTTGATACGGAACCCCGCAGTTCCAGTCCTTCACCTGGAGTCACGGTATGTCACGAAAAGCACTCTTCATCGAACATCGCCCCAGTGATTGGTCGCAGCTTGTCGGCCATGACAAACTGAAGCGATCGATCGCCGCAATGCGATTGCGTGGTTCTCTCGGTGGCCGGGCGTTCTGGATCTCCGGGGCCTCCGGCATTGGCAAGACACGTTGCGCCGGACTGATTGCAGGCGAGGTCTGTGACGCCGAAAATTTTGTAGAAGTCGATGCCGGGGAACTGACACCCAAAGCCATCGACGATCTCGAACGAATGCTGCGTTGCCGGGCCATTGGCGACAAGAGTGGCCGGGCCGTGCTCCTCAACGAATCTCATGGCCTCCGGAAAGACTCGGTCAGAAAATTCCTGGTGGTCCTCGAACGCATCCCACGACACGTCACTTGGGTGTTTACCACAACGTCTGAGGGACAGCAGGCGCTCTTCGACGGTGTTGACAGTCATCCGCTGCTCAGTCGCTGCATCAAGTTTGAACTCAAGGTCGAGGATTGTGTGGCTCAGATTGTCTGAACGGGCCAAAGCGATTGCTGAAGCCGAAGGACGTGGTGGGGCAGATCTGGCGGAGTACATGCTACTGGCCACGCGGTGCAAGTTCAACTTCCGTGACATGTTGACAGAGATCGAACGCGGTGAAATGTTCGTGGAACCGTCTCCGCAACTTGTCCCTGCCCGAATTGTGGGTGGTCCCGCGTACGACTCCGCTGCCATCGAACCAATGCTGATGCGATCGTAGTCCTTCTGGTCGAGTCCCGTGGCACAGCATGATCCGCCACGGGATTCATCCGGACAGATTGTGATTTCCAATTTTCCCCCGTTGAAGGAACCGTCTTATGGCAATTGAATCTTCACAACCGGCTGACGAAGGCACTGACGACATGACAAGTCTGAGAGCATTCCTGGAGGCCAACATCGATATCGAAGAGGCCCTGAATCATCAATTCGAGTACTACCTGTGGTTTCGTGGTCATGACTTCCGATTCAGTCACTGGCGACACGAAGAAATCATGCCTGAGATCGGCAAGTTCATTTTTCAGCATGGCATCGGTGAGGCCGGTGATCTGGATCCGCTCTACGTGTTTCGGGAGAATGTCACTGTTCGCAAAATGGGAGTCAGCGACACGCCAGGAACTGCTTCAGGCGACGGGGAACATCCGGAAAATAAAGTGCTGTAAGAACGGCAAGCGGAGGAAACTGAAGGAAACCCTATGCATCTGCGCCAGGCGCGAAAACGCGGCCCGGGACGTTACGGATTCCGGAAGATAGGAGGTATCTGGACCCCGGCCCGGATGCCCTTACCCTTTGGTTGGCTGGCTGGAATTTCCGGGATTTTGAAAACTGGAGCAACAGGTAATGCCAGGATTCCTGTTGCACGTGGCTGTCTACGCTTCAGGAAGATCATCGCTTCATCGAAGTTTGCAACAACATTCAGATGGGCACACATTGACATTCACAAGTCCAGCCAATAGGTTCCTCGCTTCGACCGACGTACCTCAAAGAAAGGGATTCAGATGGCAGCGAAAAACACGGCAGTACCAGCTAAGGCAATGAGCAAGGGCGAAATCGTCACGGCATTGTCGGAAGGTACGGGCTTGAGCAGGAAAGAGATCGCCAGCGTATTCGACGAACTCACCAAATTGATTGGAGAGAATCTTGGCAAGAAGGGGCCGGGTGTTTTCAATCTTCCCGGTCTAATGAAAGTGAAAGTGATCCGCAAACCGGCTACCAAAGCCCGCCCGGGAATTAACCCTTTCACGAAAGAGGAAACCGTTTTCAAAGCCAGGCCAGCGCGAAACGTGGTCAAGGTTCTGCCGCTCAAGGCTTTGAAAGATATGGCTTAATCAGTTGTCGGGAGGACGCCACAGGCGATCGGGCCATCGCAGTTCGAAGCATGGCCCGAACCGCCAGCAGCAGCCAGTGATGCAACCGGTTGTAAACGGTCACTGGGAATAATCTGAGAAGCCAGGATTTGAACCAGGGGGTTGCCACGTTGCAAATCAGTACCGGCAACGTCTGGCTTCTCTGCTGGTCCTCACTGAATGTTGGTCACAGATGAACCTCCGCAATCATGGCTGCAAACTCCGGGGCGGTGACGCCAGTCGCCACCGCTCCAAACCGCCAACCCATCCGCCCCGAATCCCAGCTACCTTGAACTGAGACCTGACTTCATGCCGATCGAAAACATTAAGACTTTATCCAAAAGCCTCAATCGCCTTTCTGATCGAGAACTGACTGAAGTATTGCGACACGTTCTGGAGCATCGTCATCACCGAGATGGGGGGGTGCGAAACTCGTTTGTTCATTGGTCATGCAACCTTTGAAAGTTTTCTTGAAACATGGGAAATCGCAGGCGTTGCCTGGCGGGATAGTGAGCACTACGGAGAATCATTCGGCCCCGATTCGGAGATGTGTTTTCATGGCGAATGCGAGAATTGCCGTTTCACGGTTTACTCCCATGTGAATTATGGGCTATGCCCGCTGTGCGATTCAAAGGTCCGGCTGAAGTGACAAGCCGCGAGTCCCGAGCCGTTGATCAGTTCGCACTGTTTCAATGGGTTTTGCAAGCGAATTGAAAAATGCCTGCATGGGAGGATTTTCGCAACGAAAAGCAAGACATGGCTGTAAGTGGGGTTTTACCAAGTGCTTGCCGGGTTGCTTTACTGAATCAAAAGGCTTGCAATGATCATTCGCCTTTCGCAGAAGCTAGCCACGAAGATCAAATCTGGATCGCTGTCTGAGGTTCCGCTACATGAACGTCAGAACACGACTCCTCTGAAAGCATTGACCAATCGCGATGGCCGAAGATAGGCGAATCCGAGTGAAGTGTTTCGTCGCATCATCGAAGACGCATGACATCGACCTCATCTCATTTATTGTCAGCCGATGAACGGAATCGCCAGACCAGTTCGCAACGGTACCGACAGCGACAACCGTGAATGTCACCAATTGCGATTGTTCGGCTCACTGTTTGTCCCGTTTCTGTGATTGGCGTCTAAGATGATTGCTGTCCTCCCACTGGCTGAACTCTTCTGAGATGACGAGCGTGTCAGGTGCGACGATCTCGATCTGACTGCGGAGAAGTCGCTGCAGGTCCTGCCGTTCGCGCAGCCCTGCATTACTGAACTATGTTTCGTCGATCTTGCGGAATTTGTCGGAAGAGATCTCGTAAATTGCCATGCCAACCTTTCGTTACTCACGAATAGAGCCTGATATCAATTCAGCGTCACGGTTTCTTGCCGCAGTTCAAAAATGACTTTTCAATTCACTCGATTTACCCTGTTCAGTGGAAACCCTTGATGACTCAGCCACCGTTGTGCGCCGCCGACGTCCAATAGGAACTCTGCTACGAATTCCTGCTGCACCCAATAGGGCATGAGGGGTTGGAATTTGCTGAGGCGATACGCGGGGAGCAGAGCGGCGATGGATTGCCAGCGGGTAGCGTCAGTCCAGAAGTCGGGCTGCTGGAGTTCGTGGAGGAGCAAGTGAAACTGGGCGTCTGTCAAGCCGTCAGCACGCAGCCGCAGCCGGAAATTATCCATGATGATCCGAGCATCGGGCAGCAGGGACTGCAATGCGTACCGCAGCGTGGAATTGATCTTTCCGCCGGCGAATGTCCACCAGTGCAATTCGGAATCCTGCAAATCGATATGAGGGCCGGCGCCGCTGATGATTGGCTGCATCATGACACGGCGGTCATCCAGCTCGCGGCGGGCGTCAGCGTCGAGGTAGGCATATGCGTCAGATGAAACCAAGACGTCGCGGATCTTTGAGCACAGACTTTCACCGATGAATTGAGGCAGGAATCCGCCCCAGGTTGGCTGCTTTCCACGTGGCGCTGGCTGTACCTTTACGACGCGATCCTGATGGTTGATGTGTGTGACGGCCCAGGCCCTGCCGCCCAGCAGAAAGCAACTCACCTGCTCAACAAGGCCGTCTACGAAATCCTGTCCCAGTGTTCCCAATGGTTGATCAGTCGCTGTGTGGACTGCGTAGCTTTGTGGGCTGCTGAAGACGGCGTAGAGTTCCATGAAGTTCTTACGGCCAAATCGACGTTGCGCGGTCGGGCCCAGAACCAGCAGACCGCTGACCAGAATCAGGGCATTGTCCTGAATCAACCAGTCAATCAGGCGGTCGAACTCGTCCCTTGAGATTCCCTGAAAATCGGGGACAGAATTCAAATGATTCCAAGCGTCTGTCGGCGACACGCCGTTACTGGCCAGCGACATTGCCAGCAACTGATGAATCATGACCGGCCAACAGCGATTGTTGACAGCCACGTCTTCCACCCAGCCGGCTTTCGCCAGTTCGATCAGCGCAATTGCCTGCAATACGGAGTCGCCGCTGGAGCAAAAGAATGTCGTATTCGCCGCTTGCCCCGCGCGACGCCCTGTCCGTCCCATACGCTGCATGAAAGAACTGACCGTCGATGGAGCTTCCGCCTGCAGCACCTTGTCCAGATCGCCGACATCAATCCCGAGCTCCAATGTGGATGTACATACGATGCAGGCATTCGAGCCCTGATGGAACTCATGCTCAGCCAGTTGCCGCTCTTCCTTTGAAACGGCGCTGTGGTGCACGAAGACGGCGGTCCCTGCACGCCGCATAAACTCCGCAATCGCTTCGGTGACAGATCGCGACTGGCAGAAGAACAGGCTCTTGCAGCCCACACTCATCGTCGCCGCACTCATCGCCATCTGGCCCAGCTGCGGCTGATGAGTCACCAACAGCTGCCGCCGCCCCGGCGGTTTAGGCGGATCGACAATAACAGACTCGCGATGGGAAGAACCCTGAAGCCATTTCAGTATCTCCTCAGGATTCCCGACTGTTGCGCTCAAGCCGACTCGCTGCAGATCGTGGTCGGAAATCTTTGCCAGCCGCTCAATAACGCTCATCAGGTGAGCGCCTCGGTCTGTTCCGGCGATGGCGTGGACCTCGTCGATGACGATAATTCGCAGGTCACCGAACAGGGCCTTGTTACTCACGCTTTCGGACACCAGCATCACTTCCAGTGACTCCGGCGTCGTCATCAGCAAATCGCACGGAGCCTTGAGGAATTTCTTCCGCTCGTGGCTCGTTGTGTCGCCATGCCAGACAAAACGCCGCAGGCCCACCATTTCCGTATACAGCCCAAGCCGTTCGGCCTGATTATTGAGAAGCGCCTTAATCGGAGCGACGTAAATCGCCCCGACGCCCTGCGGCTGGCTGGTCACCATTCCGGACAGAGTCGGAAACATTGATGCTTCCGTCTTTCCTCCCGCGGTCGGCGCGAGAATCACAGCATTGTTACCTGCCAGTAACGCTTCTCCAGCCAGTTCCTGTACCGGACGCAGGCTGGACCAGCCAAGCCGAGCGACAATCGCCTCCTGCAGGCGAGGAGCCAATCTGGCGAAGACACTCACCAGACATCCTCCGCCGTCACGACGGCCTCGGTCTCAGCGTCAACCGCAGGAGCTTCACCGGAGACACGCTGCTGTTCTTCCGGCGAAAGTTCAGTCGGCTGGAAACCCATTTGCTCCATGGGGTCGTAGTCGTCATTTTGATCCACGAGATCCATGTGATTCACAAAGGCACGCAGGAACTGACGAGGGACCACGCCCACGTCGCCCTTGAAACCCTTTGTGACATCGGCCACCAGTCGTTCAATAAATACATCGCTGATCCGGTCATTCAATCGCGACTTATCGGCTGCCGGATACAAATCCCGCAGCCGCAGTGCGACGCTCTTCAACCGACTGGCGTCAAAAGGTGTGAGTTCCAGTTGAGCCTGGCGAGGATTGGCAAATGGCCCCTGCTTCAAAAACTGGATTCGATCATGCAGTGGAGCCAGTCCTGCGACTCCCTGACGAGTATCGAAGAACTCCGGCGTTCCGGTAAACACCCACAGCAGGCCGGGATAATCCACGCTGGCATCTGCAATCTGGCGAATTCCGTTGAGTGACTTTCCACGAACATCCTGACGCATTCGCAGAATGGTCTCGGCTTCGTCAATCACAATCACCAAACCCCTGTAACCAGCCGCCTTGACGATCTCAAGAATTCCACGAAGGTAATCCAGAGCCTCCCGGCTACCGATTTCGCCTTTGATCCCGGCAGCTTTCTTCGCACTGGCCGCCACATTGCTGCTTCCGCACAGCCACGAAATCAAAGCCCCGGAATTCGTATGATCGCCCTTTTGCTTCAGATCGAAAATTGTCTGAATTACCCGCACAAAATCCTGTGGCGCTTTTCCACCGGTCATCGACTGCAGATTGTCATCAAGCCGAGATCGCACTTTGAGGTCAAATCCATCGGCATCCGGATCTTCGCCCGCATCAATCAATGCTTCCTCAACCGCACCAATCCAGCGGTCCAGAATGTCGTTCAGAGCTCCCCGAGGACAGCTGGACGTTCCCAGTTCCGTCAACACTCGCTTGTACACGTCCTCGAATTTATGGAAGTGCAGATCATTGTCGGAGACCACAACAAAGCTGGTCGAAAAGCCTTTTTCCTGAGCATCCAGCAGTGCCAGACGAGCCATAAAGGTCTTGCCACAGCCATAACCGCCCCGCAGAAACTTGACTGATCCCTCGCCGTCGCCAATCAGTCCCAGTTGGCGGTGCAGCTCTCCCCGCTGCTTTTCAATTCCGACCGCAAAGTTGTCGATCCCTCGTTCCGGGACAAGGCCTTTGCGAAGCGATTCGAAAATGTGTTCGACATCGCGGCCAGTCAATGTACTCATACGCCACCTCCTTCACGCACGTAGCGTTTCATGCCGCCAACCGTTTCGACACGCACCCCGAACGGAATTCTCCGTGCATAGTCGTCAATCTGCCGAGCAAACCTGCGTGCCTCACGCGGAGACCCCAGCATAGACTCCAGTTCAGCCTCAGCGATGACCGCGTGCTGCCACAACTGCTGAAAGACGCGACGGACACCTTCGTTTTCGAATTCTCGCAGCCATGCGTCGTTGGCGGTCTTCTCCTGTGTAACCTCTTTGGCTGTCTTGCTCTTGCTCGCGGGTGTGATCTCCAGTGGAGGTCGAATATCGCGAATAACGTCAAAGCGTTCAGACACACTCCCAGGCTTCACCATCTCAGCCGAACCGGGATGGAACAGCTCGACACGAACACGTTCATCGTCCGGGCCGTTCAGCCGAAAGTAGACATCGAACGGAACACCCACCGTCGCTCGAATTGCACCAGCCTCCAGCGTTGCACCCCCAAAGACGCCCAACAATGAGACCTGGACGTCCGCTCCGTCGATCGCACGCAGTGCCAACTCCTTTTGTTCACCGCCACCGAACGAAAGTTCCAGCGAAGAGGACTCCAGGCACAGCGTTGCCTGAATCGCATGCATCCCGACCATCCCGCGTTTGATTTCGGCATTGATCTGATAACGAACCTTGCTGCTGCCGGCTTTTCTTGAATGCTGCACCGTCAGCACAGGGATGACACGTTCCTGCAGACTGTTACCGCCATGCACAAATCGCCGATCTTTCTTTCCTGTGTCGAAGGATGCTGTCGTCACCGGAAACATGACGTGCAGGTCATCGCAGTCATAGTCCAGATCCTTCAGTGAGACTCGCACTTCATTCGAATGATCAGCCGCAACAGAAGAGATGACGTACCGGCCATGCGGATCAATCTTGCGACCATGCGACTGCAGGGGATGATCGAGATCGGGTAACAGCAGAAAGCCATGATCTGCCGTAATCACAAACTTCTGCACGCCAGCATCCCGCAACAAGTGCATTGCGGCCCGCAGGTCCTGCAGTGTCCTGTCAAAAATCGAAGGTCCAACGCCGGCATGCCCTGCCTCATCAATCTCGCGGCTATCGACGATTACGAGGCTGGCCTGTCCGATGACACTGGCAAGCCTCTTCTTATCCAGACTGATAATCTCGTCGAGCGATTTTCGAGGACACGTTCGTCCGCCAACGCGGCCATGCATGGCCTTCTTGCGAGTCTCCGGATCGTAAACACGAAACTC
Source organism: Candidatus Kuenenia sp. (assembly GCA_043754375.1). Lineage (GTDB taxonomy): Bacteria > Planctomycetota > Planctomycetia > Planctomycetales > Planctomycetaceae > SXXK01. The sequence continues at coordinate 9,282 of JAYUVA010000089.1, forward strand.
ACCGGTCGAAAATCCCAGGAACTTTCCATCTTTGACCGTGGGAGACAATCGGCCTCGGTTACAGACCGGAGCCAACACATTCATCCCGACTTCCGTGACAGACGGCAGTTCTGCCAGACGAGCCTTCAGATGAATGTTGGCCGACCCTGCATCGCGCAGAGACTCGCACAATTCCTGAGCCATCTCAAATCGCAGTGCGTCGATCAGAAACAGCACCGTCGTTCCCTGGCTGTAACCAACCATGGAGCGATGAATTACATCTTCAAAGAAGTTTCGCTGCTGCAACTCCGGTGACGGGAGGAAACCGTCTCGCCTGCAAAGCGCATTGAAATCCGTCGCCCAGGCATCCGCCCAGATTCGCCATTGCTGCCGCGATGCGTCCAGGCGATCGCGAATGGCTTCGAATTTCGGAAGGTGCGGGTAAAGCAAAGCTTCTCGCCGCTGCTCCAGCCGACGATGAGCCTGATCGACGTGACTACCTCGCTCGACGTAAAACTCCAAAGCCGCGTCAACACTGTTCACACCATGCAGATTGGGGCCCGCTGCTGCAATAGTTTGCCCAAGGCGAGCCGCATCGGCCACCAACAGCCAGGCAGACCGGCGGTTCATTTCCGAACGCAGCCAAAAACACTGGTCGTGCCTCCGGTCTTCGGCCCACTTCAAAGTTCGATCCCATTGGCCGGATTTCAGTGCCGCGATCGCCCCGTCGAGAATCGCTTCTTCCTCAAATGGAAACGTGTCGATCTTTCCCAGGTCATCAGGTTGAGCCGCCGCCCGTTCCTGAACCAGCCTGTCTTCTGTCTCTCTTGCCACCCGGGTATAGAACTCGGGCTCCGACTTTCGCAATTCGGCCGCCAGAGTGCAGCACTCCTGCAGCACCGCTGTGGGAAGCTGAGAAATCGGCTTCAACAGCACATCCACAGGAGCCCGCGTCAGATCGGTCACGTACTCCACGCACAAGGCCCAGCTGACAACGTTCAGGACAAGCCGGGACAACGGCACTTTGGATGTCTTGAGTTCTTCTTCCAGCCAGGTATCCGGAGCCCCGGTCAGGGCATGGAGCCGCGACACCAGCTGTCTCAGCATATTTTCTTTCTGCTGCCCGTGACGAGCACGCTCGTTCAGTGTACTGTCTTTGGTGAGCAACTCCCGAACGATGTCCGTCAGCTTTAGGCGTCGCAATTCGCCGGCCAGACCGTCTGAATCGCCGTCCAATGACTCCGCCAGCCATCGGTCTGCTGTCGGCAGTGTCAGTTCGGACGTCGCCAGAAACTGAGTAATGCGAGCGGCAGGAACCCGCGTCGCCGCAGCTTCCTCCACCAGCGTCTTCAAAGCCTTTTGAAAGACTTTTCCGGCAAAGTAAAGTTCCAGCAACGGAGTATCGCGCACAGTCGTAGTATTGAAGCCCGGCAAATGAATCACCAGCGGTTGACGATCAACGCCCGCCGTCAGTGGTTCCAGTTGCAGCATCAGCTCCAGAAAACTGCCGCGAAAACCTGCAATGTCAAAGTTCAGCCGACCTTCTGCACGCTCGCCCATCAATTGATCAGCCAACGTCGTATAATTGTCTTCGGCATCCAGCCAGATGATCAGCGTACGTTTTCTGACTTCGTCCTGCAGGATGCTGACCAACTGCGAAGACACAGGGGGAAATAAGGAAGTCATGCGGGAGCAACTTGAACCAGAAAGACCGTCGTGATAGCAACCGAGTGATTGGAATGCGATTCCCGGTGATTCTACCCGGTACGGGTTTCACAACAAAGCCTGGGGTCGCCGCATCGCGGCGCACCCCAGGTTACGGAACAGCGGAGATCCGAACCCCAACGGGGTTCCACAATGGCGGCGGGTGAGTGATGCGCGTGGTGTGGAACCCCGTTGGGGTTCAATCGCAATCGGCCACCTTTCCTGGGGTGCGCCGTTGCCACGGCGACCCCAGGCTTTGTTGTGCAACCCCGTTGGGGTCAATCGCAATTGGGGTCAATCGCAATTTTCGTCGGCATCGCCATCGACTTCGTCAGTTCCCTCCTCCTCTTCACCATCCTGCTCCGCAAACAAGTTCTCTTTTGCGGCCTTTTCGACTTGCTTGAGCTTCTTCCGTCGTCGCGCATTTTCGGCTTCGATAGTCTGCCGTGCCTCATCCGCATGAGCCGACAAATAATTTGCCCGATGCTCTACATCGCCGCCGTCGCCACGGTAGGGTGCCTCCTCAATCCGGAACTCCGGCCCAATCTCCTGCTGCAGGCGGAGTTCCCACTTCCAGGCTCGCGCCGGGTGATATTTCCAGAAGCAGCCGTGAGCGACTCCGAGAGACGGGTCGGTCTGACACTTCTGATCCACTCGGGTGGGCCAGTAGCGCATGGCGAGGTGAGACCAGTCGTAGTCCTTTTTGCCTTTGGAGTTCGCCAGTTCCGCCCACCACTTCTTTGGATCTTTCCACTGCGGAGCCAGCAACGGCCACAGCGCCGCACTGTTGATCATCACGCCATCGTCCAGATCAGGGACAAAGCGCGCGTCCACTTCACGAGGCGTGCATTTGGGATCCGGCGGCGGCGGACCTTTGTCGCTGCATGTTTCGACCTGACGGATGAACTCCTGCAGTTCCTTCACCCATTTCTGCACATCGTCCAGGCGATCTTTGGCGGATTTGGAAGCACTCTTGTCGGCTCCATCACGCGACTGTCGC
>JAYUVA010000090.1:0-3595 GCA_043754375.1 Candidatus Kuenenia sp.
GAACACCACATGAGACAATTTCTGACCAGTTGCCACGGGAAACCTTTTCAGTGCATTGATTGTAAAGACGTCAGCAGATTCAGACGCGATCCGCCGCCAACCGTCCAGTATGACACCTAACCCCGCCGCTTCAACCGTTAAGCCCGGCAATCAGCTCCAGCCACATTCGGCAGGAGATGATGGGCATGAAAACACGCAAGGCGAGCGGCTGGGCGTCAGCCCAATGGCACTCACTTTAAAAATAAATTTTAGAAAGTCGATTTTTGGCACAACATTTGCGCCAGGCGCGAGAAAAACGTTTACTCGCTGCCTTAATGTCAGGTGTCAAATCATGGTTGAAATGGCTGAAAACGAATGTGTGTTGTCGGACTCGGAATTGACGGCGGCTATCGAGATGCTCAGAGCCATCATCCCGGACGAAGAGCTGGAACTGCTGGCACCGACCGGACCTGCCACGGTTTACACGACAAGCATCACCATCTGGATGCTCATTCTGCAGAGACTTGGAAAAGGCAAAACGAACAACGAAGTTGTCAAAGATGTGCTGAGCAACAGTCGGCAACTGCTGCCTGATAATAAACGTGTGCGGGAAATGACGCTCTCCAAAAAATCCGGAGCCTACAGCGAGGCGAGAAAACGGTTGCCACTGGAAGTCGTCGAACTTTTTGCCAACCGTGTCTGCGAATCCTTCGTTCAGCAGACACCGTCGTGGTTCGGCAATCTGCGAGCCTTCAACATGGACGGCTCTACGATGACGCTCAGCCCGACCAGCGAGCTGCGCAAAGTCTTTCCACCGGCCGTCAATCAGCACGGAGAAACTGTCTGGCCAGTGATGTTGATGTTGGTCGCGCACGAACTTCAGAGCGGCGCCGCGTTGCCTCCTGAAGTGGGCGCGATGTACGGCGACGGCAATACGTCCGAAGCGAAACTGGCTCGCAGCCTGGCCAAACGCATACCGCCGAAGTCGGTGATCTTTGCCGATTCGGGATTCGGAATTTTCAGCGTCGCGTATGCGATGACCGGTGAAGGCCATCAGATTCTGTTTCGTCTGACAAAGTCGCGTTTCAAGTCGATGCGTCGCGCGGCGCAACTGCTGGAAGAAACGGATTCCACAAAGACGTACAGTCTGAAGTGGGTTCCCTCGGCGAAAGATCGGAAAACCAATCCGGATCTTCCGGCGGATGCCAGCGTGGACGTGTTTCTGCATGAGGTCGAACTCGATAACGGCGAGACGCTTTATCTTGTCACAACGCTGGGCATCAGTGCCGAACATGCGGCTGAGTTTTATCAGCGACGTTATGATGTGGAGCATGATATTCGCGATCTGAAAGTGAGTCTGTCTCTGGAGAATCTGAGGTGTCGCAGTGTGGACATGATGAAGAAAGAGTTGCTGACGTCGGTGGTGGCTTACAACCTTGTGATCCAGTTTCGTCGTCAGGCAGCAGAAGTCGCGAAGCTGGCTCCGCGTCGTCTGAGCTTCAAAGAGGTGTGGTACACATTTCGAAGTTTCCTTCTGAACCAGCCACCGTGTTCGTTGTCAGAATGGCAGACCCGCTACGAAGATGCTCTTCAAATCGCGGCGAAAGACAAACTGCCAAACCGCCCCGGACGAACCTACAAACGCAAGGCTCACCCAAGACGACAAAAATCCACCAAGTTCATGAAGCTCGAAAATCAAAAACAAGAACAGAATCCACAACAAATCCCCCCTGAAAAGCCAAAGTGACTGCCATTGGGCTAGCGCCTTGCCGCTCACAAGAACAGCGGTATTCAGGCAGACTCCTGGGGATTCCAGTAGCGAAGACGTCGATGGAGACGAATTTAATCCGGCCAGGCTGACTTCTCCGTGGCGAGTGAATACAGAATGGCCTTTGAACTGCAATACTCGTGGACCGCTTCGTCGAAACCCAACTCCGCACCGATGCCGCTGAGTTTATATCCGAACACGGGCACGTTGGCCCGTAAGGCACCACCACCGTTGATGGCTATTCGTCCCGCACGAATCTGGCGGGCGACGCGGAGCGCTCGAGTTCCGTCGGACGTCCAGATGTTTGCCATCAGACCGAATTCGCTGTCGTTCGCCATCCGCACGGCGTCCGCTTCGTCACGATATGTCATCACGCTCAGCACGGGACCAAACACTTCTTCCCGCGCCACCGTCATGCCCGGCCCGACGCGGTCGAACACCGTCGGAGGATAAAAACAGTCCATGGACTCAACCGGACGGTTCCCGGTCAACACACACCGCGCGCCTTCCTGTTCGGCTTTCTCCACGCACTTGCGGACGGTATCGCAATGTCCGGGTGTTGCGAGACAGCCAAGTTGCATGCCCGGATCTGTGGGATCGCCCTGCCGCAGGCTGCGGGCTTTGGCGACGATGCGTTCCAGCAAATCGTCATGCTGACTTTCGTGGATCAGCAAACGCGACCCGGCAACGCAGACCTGCCCGAGGTTATAGAAAATCCCTGTGATGACACCGTTAATGACGTTGTCCATCGGCGCGTCCGGAAACACGATGCAGGGTGACTTTCCGCCAAGCTCCAGCATTACGCCTTTCATACCGACTTTGGCAGCTTCCAGCATCCGGGCACCGGTTTGATGTCGTCCGGTGAACGTAATTTTGTCCACGCCCGGATGTTTCACCAGCGATGCACCGGCTTCATGGCCTGTGCCGTGAATCACGTTGATGACTCCCGGCGGAAAGCCAACATCGGCCGCCAGCTTCGCCAGCATCAGAGCAGACAACGGCGAGACTTCGGACGGCTTCAGGACGACCGTGTTGCCGCAAGCCAGAATCGGGGCGAGTTTGATGGCGGCATTCGTAAGCGGAAAATTCCAGGGTACGATCGCCGCGATGACTCCCACCGGTTCGCGAATCTGCAGTGTGACGTTGTCCGGCAGGGTCCCGAAGCACCTGCCGGAGATTTTGTCTGGTAATCCGGCATAGCTCTCGAACAGATCGGCCGCACAGGGAACGTCAAAGCCCATCGTATCTCGAATCGGCTTTCCGACATTCAGCGTGTCGGTCATTGCCAGATCATTCAGGTTTTCCCGGATGCGTTCGGCCAGACGGAACAGCAATCGACCCCGCTGTAACGGGTCCAGGCGAGGCCATTCTCCGTCGTCAAACGCCCGCCTCGCCGCCTGAACGGCGCGATCGACGTCGGAAGCGTCGGCCAGAGCGACGCTGGCGAGTTCTGTTCCTGTGGCGGGATTCATGACGCTCCAGGTACGACCGGACCGGCTGTCGCACCAGACACCGTCAATGAAAAGTTGATGAGGCCATGCGGGCATGATATCGAGTCTCCTCAACGCTCTGACGGTTCGACGAATAATGCGAACAGGAACTTTTCTTCAGGTCGAAGGAGTCTACGGAAGAGGACCAGCTTTCGCTACCCGGCGGCGCACTGATAAAGACTATCAAAAGAGGTCAGAAACCAATAGTGCGGAGCACCCTCCGGGCCATTTGGCTATTGGTTTCTGACCCATCTTTTTCAATGGCCCGCTGAGTTGTTGGGAATCTGCCCTGCAATTATGAGCGAGAATGCCACCTGGGATCCAGACCGTTCACGACTCAGAACGAAACCTGTGCCAG
>JAYUVA010000091.1:0-3451 GCA_043754375.1 Candidatus Kuenenia sp.
TTCATCCAGTGCAATTCGAATCATTCGTAGTTCGTCGGCGATGTCTGTAGCAATCCAGATCAAATCGGACACACAACGTAGTGACACAAAGAATCCGGCTGCGGCAACGGCAAGTGACAGCAACATGCCTGCTGCGGTGAATTGCCGGAAGATCAGCAGCACTGCCGAAACGACGAGGACGATGACTGCCCACTTCGTCATTTCGCGGACGGGCAACACAAAGTCAACAACAGTCTGGAGTCTTGTTGAAAAGTAGCGTATGGATTCATATCGTTTTTCTTTACTGGCTGGGTGTTTCATCAGTTTCCTTTCCTGGTGATCTCGCTCCGAAATCTTTGAAACGGAAGGTCTCAAATTGAGGTGGTCGCTCGTTTTTTAAAAAAAACAGCAAAAAGACTTTTTGCGAGATGTTGGCGATGCCTCAGGCATTCACGCCCGCCTTGGTGCAGATACTTCTTAAAAACCTCGCAAGAATTCGGCCGATTTCTTCCGGAGTCTGTATCGATCGCCAGTTTGAAGCAGCAGGCCCTACCAGATGTTGATCACTTAAGTGATCTCTCAAACCTGCGACTTCTCGCATCAAGATCAGACTGGAACTCCGCATCCCGTACAGCGCGATGTACGTTGTTCCAGAACTCTGGCTCAGGTGGCTCGTAATCCACCTCATAGTCTGCCTTCATCTTAAAAAAGACGATCACAGCTACTAACAACATACCAGCGATCACTATCGCTGTATTGTTGTTGTTCTTCTTCACTGCTCCTTCGTTCGAAACGCTTTTGCGAGGTGCCACGAACTGTTCTAGTGTTGATTCAACTCGGGTTCCATGAGGACGGCATTCAGGTCCATTCGTTGTTGTTGGTTCCTGGCGAACGTCGCGATTTTCCAATTTGCTTCGGGGAGGGGGAGAGAACAATGAACCAACGGAATCGGCCAGCCAATTCCAACCCAATATCGAGACGGCAGCGATTCGCGGTATGACGTGTTCCCGAACATATGTACTCTCGTTTTGATCCATGGGACAGCGGACTGTCGCCACCAATAAAGCGTCTTTTGCGTGCCGACCGTGGCGTGACGCTGCATGATCGGCATCCATCCCGCTGGTTCCGGGCGGATCGGCGACAGGACTAGCGAGTACCGAAATTCGTATCCGCATTGACACTGTTCTGCTTTTCCGATCAATGACAGCCTTGCGTATTTCTGATCACCGCATTTTGGGCAAGGAAGAAGGTAGGCAATTCCTCCTTCGGGTTGAGTTGATTGCTGCCAGACAGAATTGCCGCATTCACAGACCGCCTCGGTTCCAGTTGGAGAATGGAACGGCCTTCCACAGTCTGGACACTGCTGTGAATCGATGTCCATGAATACGCTTTCGATCGCGGTATAAGGCAATTCTAAACCTGAATGCAGCCGGCCATGCTACTGCAAAATTGAAAGATTTGGCATGGTCGGCGTTCTGGTACAGAGGCAGCAACTGGCACACAACGTGGCCGCTCAGCTCATTTTTGGCTATTGAGAAACGGACCCTTTGTCTTCTTTTTGCGTTTCTTCAATTCCTCACGAATCCACTTCTGATCCTCATCACTAAGCGTTGAAAATGCAACTTCAATTGTGGTCCCATCGCTTTGTACCTCCAGCTTGGCAATTGATTTCGCACTTCCAATGAACTTTGCGACAACCTCTTTCTCGTCGATCGCCCAAGTTCTAATCATTGCTAGTTCCGCAGCCGCTTGATGTCCCTTGAGTATGTCGTCGAACTTCTTGTGATCCAATACGAGCACAGTCTTCTTTGCACCAACAACCGTCTCGTAATCGAATGTTTCTGGGATTGCGAATGGTTGGGCGATGACGACTTCTTCCCCGTCAGAAAGTTTTTCAGTGGGGAGCCCCCGAATCAGAATCACCGAATGGTCTCTACCTTCACTAGGGTGTTCGATCGGCACAGCCAGGAACTCCGTGGCACTCACCACGCTTAGAACCCTAAACATGTGGCCTGTGTATCCCCAGTCACCAACTTGAAAATCTGCCGGGGATTTTGTGGCGAGCGTTCCTCGGAAATGCTGTTCTGTTTTTGGATTCAAGCGGTCATCAACGCCGAAGACACGTTGTCCAGCTTCAAAAGCCTTGCTTTTCCGCAAGGGAAATTCATCAACCTCCTCCCCCAAAACAACTGCTCCAGTATCGCCAAGTTTTCTGCTCCGGCTTTGGGCGAAGGAATCCCCTTGCAACAAAAGGACCAGGAGAAAAACAAAGAGACGTGTCAATGCCATTTGCGAACCCGAGCATCATTGATGCGGAAGGAAGGTAAGAAACTTTGCACTCATCTTATCATACACATTCCGCAGTGGTCAAATTGCGTTCGGAAGTGGCCTGAAAGTGGGGACGCTTGCCCGCCATTTGCTTTATGGGATACGTAATCCCAGACTTCGCAATCATTAAGTGGACCATTGGTGACCCTCACGGATCTCACAGCTTGAAGTGACTGCAGGAACTGTTTCAAATGAACAAACTTAATCCGATTGCGTTCTTCGTTGCGATGTCGATGATTTCACTGGTGTGCGGGATTCAGGTATGGCGCTGGCTGAGTCCCGCTAGAAACGTCACGACTGTCTCCGACGAACTTGCTGGCCATATTAGCGAACCGGAAGAGCCGGAGGAACCTGACCAAGAACGGGTGCGTAATGCCTCGAAAGTAATAGTAGAACAAGTTGCACGCCTCAATAAAATGATGGAAACGCCTTCAGACACTCCTCAGGTGCGCCAATTGCAGGACTTTTGTCGTTCAGTGCTGGAACAAGTTAATGAGAAAGTCGCCCTGATGAACAAATTTACTGCTGGGCCGCTTGGCCGTGAAGAAAGGGAGCAGGTGCGACAGATCTGGATTGAGATTCGAACAAAACTTGCCACTATGGAACACGCAGTTGGGGAAATGACTGATGAAATGGAGCGATCGCTAAGAAAACTCAAACGCCAGTGAATCACTTTTTCTCGGAGTGGAAATCGTACGCACACCAAAACATTGAACAGGGGCGTGTCGTTCATTCCATGCAATCGTGGCTCCGACTTGCTTCGCGGCTCTGATGTCGTCCCGTCCCCGAGCTGTCGTCGGAGCTCCCGCACGTTTTTGCGTCAATGTCGCTCTCTGGCCAGGTGATCCGGCATCCCGCCTGCCGCGCTGCTTTGCTCATCAAGTCCGGATTTGTGATGAACAGTCGGCGAATCGAATGCTGCAACGCTGCCCGCTCTTCCTCTTCAGTTTCAATGACCGAATCATAGTTGCGGAAAGCCTGGTGCTCGCGGATCACGGCCTCACAAAATCTCAGACCGTAAAGAGTCCGGCGTTTCTGCGTCCGAACTCGATCGATTTCGCTCACCCAGACTTCCCAGAAGTTGTTTGGTCCGCAAAGGCGGCTGACCATCAGATCGAAGAGGTGGCTGATTTTTTTGCGGCTG
>JAYUVA010000092.1:0-3684 GCA_043754375.1 Candidatus Kuenenia sp.
GCAGAGAGCAACGTTCGCACCAAACGAGAACGTCTGGCACTCCGGAAACAGAATTCCCGACAGCGGGCGTTTATGGCGTTCTGGGAGGCCATGTCGCCGAGCGAACAGGACGCCTTTGAAACGGAAGCTCTGGAAGCCGCCGACACCATGAAGAAGCGACTCTACCTCGAAGCCAGCGGCAAAGGTGGCAAGGCGTTCGAGATCTACCGCCAGATGGTGCTGATGGATCATTTTGAACGGATACATGGTTTGACGGCAGCAACGACTCAAGCATCCAGCGAATCGTGAGCAGGATGGAGCGACAATGCAACGAGTCGGTGGACAGACGTGCCTCATCCGCCGCAAACACGTTGACTTCAAGATCGTTGTGTTGTACGCTTTGAATGTGTACACAAAAAAAGGAGCTTCTATGCCACGAGCCGCCATCAACGACAACAGTCGAGTCGCCCTGCGCATCCGAACGGCCGACAAGGCCCTGATCATGCGAGCGGTTGCTCTCGCGCAGACCGATATGACAGACTTCATTCTCCGCACGGCATTGCGGGAAGCGCAACTGGTGATCGAAGAACATGAACGAGTGAAACTTTCTCAACGCGACAGTCGGCGAGTTCTGGACCTTCTGGAAAACCCGCCAGCTCCGAATGCGAAACTTCGAAAAGCGGCCCGAGCGTTGCCGAAACCGTCATGAGTCTTCCTGACTGGCATGAAGAGCCGATCTCGAAAAAGCACGATCGAGACTCGTTCGATTGCGGTGCGTCGGCGTTGAATGAATTCCTGCAGCACCACGCACGCAAAAGTCATGACAAGGGTGCCGCCAAGACGTTCCTGGCCATCTCCAATTCGGACGGCAGGACAATTCTCGGCTTTTACAGTCTTTGCCCGGCGTCCCTTGAGTATGCACGGGTCCCCGATGTTGTTCGCAAGGGCCTTGCCCGGCACGACGTGCCCGTTTTTCGGCTCGGCAGATTGGCGGTCAATCGTCAGTTCCAGGGACAGGGGCTGGGCGGTCAATTGATCCTCGCCGCTGGCCGCCGATGTCTGCTCGCAGCAACGGAAGTTGGTGGCGTGGCAATCCTGATTGACGCCAAATCCGTGCGAGCTGCAAAATGGTATGCCTCGTACGGAGCGGTTGCCCTTTCGGACGCGCCACTTTCCCTGCTCTTGCCACTCGCAACGATTCAGGCTGCACTTGAAGGGAGCAGGAAGTTGTGATGCATTTTGCGGGGAAGCATTACATCAAACCACTTCCATGACCGATTGAAGTCGAAGTATCTGAAGCCGCTGGTGGCCTGGCATTTCCGGATGGATGCGGCGATTGCTCCGTGGCTGATTGTTATCACTGGGGCATTTTCCTCCAGCATCGCGGCAATCTGAGAAAAGCCGATGAAATCTATCCCCGCGTGCGCCTGGAATCGCACTTCCGGAATACGCATGGGCGATTTTTGTAGGTCACCGTGGCCGAGCAGGATTTCCTGGGCCGGACTCACTGAACGCGGGTTGACCTGCATTTACAAAGGCAAAAACTCCACTCGATTTGCAATGTCCGACGGTGCATAAACCTCAGCAATGAGTCGAAGATCACGGACTGCCTGACCGATCGTGATCCGCAGCTGGTGGGCATAGATCACGCCGGCAAATGGAAGTCCTTCAATCTGTCGACGAGTCGCTTCCGTCAACAAATCATCGTCCATCGAAAACAGAACACGACCGAGGCTGGTGGCACGATCAAGTAGTTGAGGGTCGCTGAGTTCGCCACATCCGTCTTGCTGAGCAGTCAGCACATCCACACCTGCACGCCGAAGTTCATCTGTGATTGCTCGGCGGACATGAACATCCATGTAGAACGAAATCGTCATCGAATTCGTCCGAGTTGCTTCAGCTTGATGCGTCCCGGGCTGTTAAGGTTCTCTCGACGCATCTGATCCGCACGCATGAGTTGCGTTTCGATTTCGGTATTGAATTCGTCTTCAAAATCATAGTAGTGGGCAAGGGCCGCGTGGACTTGAGCGAGAGTGATCAGTCCTTTGTGCTGTTCCACGATTTCTTCAACGCTGGAACCATGGGCAAGCCGTTCTAGTGCGATTTCAATCACCTTCAAATTAGTCTGGTCAATCCATGCGACACCCCGCTCATCGATCCAGATGTGAGTGATATTGACGACCGACATGCGACGACCCCATGTACTTTCGAACGAATCTGATTCTTCTCGCCGGAAAAAGGAATCGCGAGACCCGAACCAGTCATTGTCGGTCAAATAGTGGAACTTGCAAGTCGAATTCCTCAGTAGGCATGAGCGACGTGTTGTCGCAGTTCCCGGCAGCAGCTATGGTTTAGAATGGCAACTCTGTACAGGACTGCGGCATTTGGCAATACTCGCAACAGTTGCTGGCTCGCTGCCGAATTAGCTCTTGCAGGCCAGTTGTCGTCACGCCTCGGGCTCAATGTTCAAGAGCGAAACGCGAGCTTTAGACTGCAACAGATCCAGGAACTCTCCGACCCGCAGATAATTGTCCAGCGTAGCTTTCTCCACTTCAGAGATCGTCCCGGCATTTTTCTTCTGCAGCAGCTCACGAATACGTTCTGTCGCCGTTTCGTTGAACCGCAACGACCGGAACTCTTCAGCGACTTGTCGGCTGAAGGTACTGCGGCTTGGCTCGACGACTTCGTCGAGAATGTCTGCTTCTGTGAGTGCGGAGGGTGAAATCATGCCGGAATTCTACCATGCGAGGGTCGCGCGGTCGATAGATTTCCATGCTGACCGTGAAAGTTTGAATGGCCGGAGGCGAAACGAAGGTGACATTCCTGGCCGAGGAGGACTTTCGAGCGAAGCTCGAACCCATGAACGAACGTCCGCTCAACGGCGGCAGATTGATGGTTAATCAATCGGCGTCTGGTCGCTGGTCGCGGCAAGCCGCGAAGCACAGCTCGGCAGGCTGTACCTACTTTGCGAAACGCCCATCAGGATACCTGCGGTAGCCCCCATGCCGCAATCAGCTTGTCTGCTTTTCCGTGCGGCAGACGAAACGAATTCTCGACAATCGTTTTGTTGGCCTCAGGTTTTTCTCCTTGTCGCATGCAATTCTATTCCTCGATAATGCCGACGTTCGCATTTCGCAAGTTGGAGCCACTTCATGTCATCGGGAAGTATAGAAGATCAAATCATGAAACTCGAACAGAGGGTTCGTCAGCTGGAAAGCAATGCACGGCCTGACACGAACGCATTGCCGTGGCGGGAGCGGGTTGCGGGAGCGTTCAACGACGATCAGGTTTACGCTGCAGCCATGAAACTTGGGGCAGAAATACGCAAAGCCGATCAGCCTGAGGTAGCAGGCAAATGATTGTGCTGGACACCGACCATTTGAGCTGCCTTGAATGGGGCAGCGAGGAGTCCGCCAATTTACGGACTCGACTCGCAGAAGCATCAGATCGGATGGTTGTTGTTTCGATCGCCAGCTATGAGGAGCAGATGCGGGGCTGGATGGCCTTACTGGCAAGAAAGCCACTTGCAGGCTGGAATACGCCGCGTTGAGTTTCCTTTTTGACAGCAATGATGCACTGCAATAGAATGCGCGACTCTCATAAGGAATTTGCGATGACCAGAACATTCCCAACAGAACTGAATCAATTCATTCAGGATGAACTTCAAACAGGTGGCTATGCCGATGAAGACGCTGTGCTGACAGC
>JAYUVA010000093.1:0-2851 GCA_043754375.1 Candidatus Kuenenia sp.
CGCACGTCGAGGCCGTCAGTCACATCAATCACTGCTTGCCCCCGCTCAATTTCATGGAAATTTCTTTGGGACGAGTGGGTCAGTCACCGTCGGCGATGATCAGGGCCTGAAGCAACTCTCGGCCGACATTCCCGCTGCTGGTGGCAATTCACGTTTCAGTATTGCCGACAACAATAAGGGACTGCCACAGAACCGCGTGTTCACCGACTATCGCCATTTCAACAACGCAATTGGAACAGACACATCCGTACCGGGGATGCCCACACTTCTGCGTCGTCAGAACTTTGACAGTTTCCTGTTTGGTATTGAAAAAACGCTGGATGAGAACGAACTCATCTCTGTCGAAATACGCCTTCCATTCTCCGGTAACGCCAATTTCAATCAGCCCGGCTACGGCGTTTCAGGAGGTAATTTCGGCAACATCCCGATCTCGTGGAAACAAGCCATCCTGCTGGAGGATTCCTACAGCGTGGTCGTTGGCTCAACCATCATTACGCCCACGGGCGGAAATGTCACGGGGCGGATTTTCGGGAGTCCATTCAGCGTCAACAACAACGCCTGGCATCTTGCACCGTTTATCGGCGGAATGCTGACGCCACAGCTGGATGGTCCGGACGGGGATTTGAATTTCGATTTACCGGGGGTGACAAATCTGTTGAGCCGCACAACTTTCCAGTACTTTGGTTCGGTCGATTTCGCATTGAACGATCAGGGAATTGTGGTTCCGGGGGCGCTGCCAGGCGGCTTTCGTGAACCCACGTTGATGTTTCTGAGTTCCGCAGTCGTGCTCAATCTCTTCAACCAGCCGACTGCAAAGAATTTAACCCGACTTGACGGCAGCGTAGAACTCCATTACGCGAAGAACATTGGCGGAGGCAGTTCGTTTGCGACTCAGCGGCAGGGCGCACAGTCGCTGGTGTTTTCCCAAAACAGAATCACTGAAGTGCTGAATCTGACGGCAGGTTTTTCGGCCGAAATTCGTCGAAATACGCGCATCCATGTGGCGGCTGCCGCGCCGCTGGCGTCAAGTAATGCGTTGAATCACCGTGCGTTTGATGGCGAGTTGATCGTGAGCATCAATCGATTCTTCTGAGACGCAGTCGTGAAAAGCCACTCTGAAGTCCGGCCTACCACAAATTCAAGTCTTGACAGAGCACCAACTCAAGGCTGTGCGTTCGACGGCGGCGACTGGAGCAGTTGATGAATGATCGTTTCGCATTGCACGAATGCATCGCTTTCGTCGCCGAGCTGACGCCGCGACTCGATGGCTTCAAGGCACTCGCGAGCTTTGGTATCTCGCTTCGATGTTTCAAACTGGAGATGTGCGACAACCGCGGAGTACGCCAGCATCTGGATTCTTGCTTCATGAAAGTCATGCGGTGTGATCGGCAGCGCATCCGGCGGCGGTTGATAAAGGTGCTGTCGAGCGATCTGCACCTGGCTGAGATAGTCTTTGCGAAGATCATCCGGTGCGGAATCCGTAGCAGCCGTGGCTCCCTGCAGAGGAGTGACAGTTCGCAGCGTCGTGGCCAGACGCACGGCTGTCAGAAACTCAGTATCGTTGATGTTCGCACCTTTTCCGGCGACTTCAGGCTCTGCAGGCAGGTGCTCAAATGCACGGCTGAGTTGTTCTATGGCGGCCGCATTCAATCTCGCAGGAGTGAATGCGTCAGCATTTGATTCGATGGCGACATCCAGATCGGTGACAATCCGTTCGAGCGCTCGTTCAAGAGCGATTCGTGCCACGGTACGTCGGCTGTAGACATCATTTGGAATCATGGCCATCACGATGTCGGCGTCTCGTTCAGCATCGGCAATGGCGGTAAATTCCGCATCCGTTTTTGTGTCTGCCATCAGATATTTTGACAACTGGCATTCTGCAGACTGACGCCTTGCTTCAACGTCCCAGGGGTGAGTCCTGAGATATCCGGAAATCGCCGCAGAGGCATCGTTCAGGGCTGCGACGGCGTCCAGAGAACGTTCCTTGACCTGCGACAGTAATACCGCACGGTTTGCTTTGCCTACCATGATGTCTCGATCCAATGCGTCTCTCTCGCCCTGATCGATGGTGATTGTCGGCGGCAGGGCGGCTGCCAGTCCTCGCTTCTGACTTGCTGTCTGAAATAACTCCAGCGCTTCTTCCACAGCTTCCGGAGTTGCTTTGACACGCCTCTGGATGATGGGTTCAGCCAGTCGATTTGCCTTGTTCATAAACACGTTGGCCAGCAGTCGGAGTGACTTTGGTTTTCCTGGATCATCATCACTGAGTCGTTCGGCGACTCCTTCGCGAAGCGACAGCGCCTCTTCCAGCCAGATCAGGACATCCTCATGCTGCGGACTGACCTCTTCCATAGCAACGAGGGTCGTGGCGAGATCCGCACGGGAATCCAGATCAGTCGGATCATCCACTGCCAACCCGCGCTGGATCGATTCCGCGAGCCGAAACTCAGCGAATGCCGCAGCTGACTGCTCCGCCGCCTGAAGACTGCGTCCATTGACAAAATGCAGAGTGGCAATCGCAAGCTGGTTGCTCTTGTCACGGGATGAGACAGGCGCATACGTCAGTTCTTCAAGTCGGTCGCGGCCTTCCTTCATCAAACGCACGCGGAGATCATTGAACGCAGGCTGTCGGAATGCATCGTTCTGGTCAATCTGCAGATAGAACTGATTGACGGTCCCCAGGGCCAGGAGAGCCTGGTGCTCCGCATCAAACATGAACTTCACGGAGACCAGAAAACCGACCAGCAGTGCCATCACCAGCAACCCGGCGAGACTGGCGGTCTTCGGGTAACGTCTGCAGACCCGCCAGAATTGTCCCAGCGGGCCAACGCGACGCGCGGACACCGGTCGG
>JAYUVA010000094.1:0-2958 GCA_043754375.1 Candidatus Kuenenia sp.
GGCAGAACCTCCACATGTCCGTTCACCAATTCCACCATGCGATTGCCGGGCAGCGAAAAATAGTCACCATCCCGCCACTCGCCCTGACGCGGAAATAATTCCAGAATCGCCACGCTGGCGTCATCGTTGGTCGCATGGACAATTGACATGGCAAGGACACTTCCACGAAGATAAGCAGCGAGGTGACACCGTATTGAGAAATGGTCAGGCCTCGGGGTTGGATCACCCTATCGTACTGCGACCTGACACTGCCGTGAAGTACAAATCGAACAATGTTTGGTGGTGTCCTCTGTCCTAATTGAGTTTCCTGGAGCCCCTTTGATGCTGCCATTTGGAAATGACCGACCAACGAATCCATCGCTCGATCGACGTCAGCTCCTCGCCTATGCCGGATTTGGTGCGGCCGCGATGACAGCGGCTGGATCAACTGCAGTTGCGGCACAGCAGACCGCAGCGACCGCTGAACGCCGTCGATACAACATGAAGAAGTCGATCAACCTCTGGGCGTTTCCTTATCCGGGCAAGATGACGCTGCGGCAGTGTCTGCAGCTGGCGAAAGATGCCGGGTTTGATGGGATTGAACTGAACTACGATCTGGACAGCGACCTGTCTCCGAAGTCCGGCACGAAGGAGTTCACGGCGATTCGGAAGATGGCGGAAGAAATCGGCATCGCCATCAGCGGAGTCTGTTCATTCCTGTTCTGGCCGTATCCGCTCACCAGCAACGATCCGGCCGAGAGGGCTCGGGGAATGGAACTCGCAGGCCTGATGACTCAGGCGGCTCATGATCTGGGCACGAAGAATCTTTTGGTTGTGCCGGGTGCCGTTCACATGCCGTGGCGAGCCGATCATGATCCAACTCCGAACGATGTCTGCGATAAGCGTGCGAAGGAAGCGATTGCCAAACTGTTGCCGAATGCCGAGAAGCTGGATGTGTCGCTGAACATCGAGAACATCTTCTTCAACGCCTATCTCATGTCGCCGTTTGAAATGTGTGCCTTCGTTGACCATTTCTCCAGTGACCACGTGAAAGTGCATTTCGACACCGGCAACATTATGGAGTACCAGTTCCCCGAGCACTGGATCCCGATCCTTAGCAAGCGCATCCGCAACGTGCATCTGAAAGAATACTCAAAGAAGAGCACCGACCATTCGCTCGAAGCCTTCCGCCCGCTGCTTGACGGCACCACCAACTGGCCCGCCGTGATGCAGGCGTTTGAAGACATCGGCTATGCAGACTATTTGACGTTCGAGTATTTTCACCCGTACCTGCACCACCCCGAGGCGTTGATTTACCAGACGGGCGACTCGCTGGATCGGTTGCTGGGGATTAAATAGGTGGGCGGCAGGGCGTCAGCCCTCCGAGGTCGGCGGAATGATCTACACGGAGGGCTGACGCCCAACCGCTCGCCGATATGCTGAATTCAGCATTCCGGAGCCGACCAGCACAGGACTGGCTTTCTTGCGGCGTTGACTTCGTCGGGCCGGCAGACGGCGGTCGTGTGCGGAGCGCCCTTGACGAGGTCGGCGGGTTCACTGCAGATGGTGCGGAGTGCGGTGGCGAAGGAGTCGAGGGTTTCCAGTGACTCGGTTTCCGTGGGCTCAATCATCATGGCTTCCTCGACGACGAGCGGGAAGTAAACAGTCGGTGCATGGAAGCCGTAGTCGAGCAGGCGTTTGGCGATGTCCATCGTGGTGACGCCGGTTTGCACTTTAATCTTGCGGGCACTGGCGACGAATTCATGCATGCAGCGGTCGCCGTGGGGTACTTCCAGAAAATCCTTGACCTGGCTAAGCAGATAATTGGCGTTGAGCACTGCGTTTTCGGAGGCCTCGCGAAGGCCCTTGCCACCAAGTGTGCGGATGTAGAAGTAGCCTCGCAGAAGGATGCCGACGTTGCCGAAAAACGTGCGAACCTGACCGATGGAATTGGCGGGAGTCGATAAGGAATACCAATTCTTTGCCGCGTCAAAGGTGACAATCGGAGCGGGCAGGAACGGAGCAAGGAAATCGCGAACGGCGATCGGGCCGGCTCCGGGGCCACCGGCTCCGTGTGGGCCTGTGAACGTCTTGTGAACGTTGTAATGCATCATGTCGCCGCCGAAGTCGCCGGGGCGAGTCTTGCCAAGGATCGCGTTCATGTTCGCACCATCGATGTAGACGAGACCGCCGACGTTGTGCAGCATGTCGGCGACTTTGGCGATGTCGCGTTCGAAGAGCCCGAGCGTGTTCGGGTTGGTCACCATAAAGACGGCGGTCCGATCGTCGAGCTGCGTCTTCAGCTCTTCAAGGTCCACAAAACCATTGCGGCCTCCGGCGAGTTGGACACATTCAAATCCAGCCAGCGCCGCGCTGGCTGGGTTCGTCCCGTGAGCGCTGGTTGGGAAAAGAACTCGTGTGCGTTTTTCGCCACGATCTTTGAAATACGCGGCGGCGGTCAGCAAGGCTGTGAATTCTCCCTGGGCACCGGCGGCTGGATGCAGGGAGATCCCGGGCAGTCCGGAGATTTCGGCGAGCATACCCTGCATTTCAAAGAGGATGCTCAGCAGTCCCTGGATCTGCGCTTCGGGCTGGTACGGATGGCTGGTGGCTGCTTGCGGCAGCCGCGCCAGTCGCTCGTGTCGCTTGGGATTGTACTTCATCGTGCAACTGCCGAGCGGGTAGAAGTGCGAATCAACGCTCATGTTCAGAGTCGATAGATTCACGAAATGCCGCACGACGTCTGGTTCCGCGATTTCCGGCAATGGCAGCAGTTCGGTGGCGAGGTGCATGGTGTCGATGGCTGCGATTGATGTGACGGTCGGGACGTCGCTTTCCGGGAAGACAATGGTGCCTCGCCCGGCCCTGGACATTTCGAAGAGAAGCTGTGCGGCAGTTTGGTTTCGCATGAGTAGAAGTTTTCAGTTTTCAGTGTTCAGTGTTCAGAAACGAAAGTTGGAGAGTTTGTAGGCCGGACCA
>JAYUVA010000095.1:0-2878 GCA_043754375.1 Candidatus Kuenenia sp.
GTCGATGCGATCGATCGCAATGTGCAACTGTTGAAGTTTCACTTTCCGTATCATGAATCCGATCATGTGCTCAACATTGCTTACAACGCGATGACTGGGGGACAGTGCCTCGAAGATCTGGAACTCAAACGCCGCGATGAATACGATCATTCGTATCCCGTGTCAGATCATTACTACAGGTCGCCGCACGCTGTACCGCCTGCTGGCATGGAATGATTCGCAACCAATTTTCCGGCGCATGGTGGAAGTCCTGAATTTGTAGACCTGGCGTCCCACCACTCGTCCTCGGCCACGAGTGTTCGGAGGCATCTGATGTCGAAGTCTGTGTGCTTCGACCGGTCGTCCCGCCTCACCGCAGCCACGCTGCTGAAGTCTCCGCGATGCAGAATTTTCAACCCGACGCACCTCAGGCGACTCGCCCGCGTCGTTCGTGGCTGCGCGCCGCGAAATCAAGAAATCTCACAAAAATGCCTGTCCAGGATCACTTGTTTAAGGGTTAGTGCGACCGTGTCTGGTGAATATCTCGGACATGAATGTCCAAGCTACAGGAATCGCAGCCTTGGTCGGAGTTGCCACAACTCGATCCGTCTCCGTGTCCAACTCCGGATTTGGCCATGGATCTTCGATGCTCCGACTCCTGCGGAGTCAAACAGTCAGCTCTTCTGGTTCCGAGCCGCTCTTGCGAATGCGGATGAAACACGGTTGAACGAGATCTGATCATCGGATGTCTGTTCGCACTTGACTACCGTGCAGCACAGGTAGATCACGGGAATGAGATAAATCGCCGCTCCAGACACAAGCCCCATCATTATCCCGACAGAAGCCTCAGTTCCCAGATTCGTTGACGTTGGGTTGCTGGCAATGTGCCCCATCAGGAATCCCAGGCCCGCCAACAGGATCGGGATCATCCATCCGATGCTCGCGAAAATTGTCAGGCGACTCCAGTGATTTCGATGCCGTGCGCAAATGGGGCACGCGACAGGCGTTTCATGGCTCGTCAGAATCGCGATGACCACACCGGGAATACCTCCCAGGATAAATCCCAGCATCATCGCTGCCTGAGCCGGCTTTGACTGATACGAAATCGTCGTCTTCACACGAGCGGTAGTGGGTTCACCACAGACCATGCAGAGATCCGGCAAGCGGCCAGCGGCAACATCCTTGACGCCTACGACCACGATATCCCCTCGAGAAAACTCCTGAGCTGGCTGTGAGACATCGCCGAACACGGCTCGACGCAGGCCGGAACCACTGAGGATTAGCAGGATCGACGCCATTCCGAGCGGGAGAAAATAGCCAGGACACAATCCAATCTGCTGACGATAGTCGGGCGAAAAGTACTCGCTGGAAACCTCGGCGCTCTGCAGAAACGTGCAGAATGCATATTCAGACCCCTGGTGCTGAGTGCGTGCGAGCGGAGCCTCACTCATGTCAGTCACAGCGTTCACTGTCGGCAACTGAAAGCGAACATATTGAATCTCCATGCGTGCCAGCAGCGTCGTCAGCAATACGAGGGTCGCCAAAAACGCCGCTGCGGAGTTCACAGGAACAGACATCTGGTATCGACGTGGCACGAACTGCCACAGCAACCCAATACACCCAAAGACCATGGCCGCCATGACCCCGGTCCGGAGATCAGCGCCGTTGCACTGATAAACCTGAGCCGCGCCCCACGGAATTGCATCCGATTGATTGCTCTCAGCACTCTGGCACAGCGTATACGTGCCCGCGATTTCAGGAGATGACACGCCTGCGGCAGCAACTGTACTCACCTGGTTCCGCACAAACACAACCTCAAACCATGGCAGCAACGTTGCAAGCCCGCCAATCAAACACAATAACAGCATGACCATGACCGGGAATGCATCCGACTTTTCGGCCGACGTCCCTGATCCACCGGCCACAAGTCTCCATGCTCCAAGCACTTCACGGTCGATGATCGTTGAGAAGCCGGTTTCATGCAAATGACCGGCAGCAGTGTCAGGCTGCGGTGCCGGTTTCACCGAAGTCGACGATATTTGTTCGACACTGGATCGCAGATCACGAGCGGCCTGAAAGCGGCGTTCCGGCTCACTGGCCATGGCCCGCAGGACAACTTCGTCCAGACGAACATCTACCTTCGACTTTTGCGACGGAGGTGCGAAGTGGCCAACCGGAATCGTGCCCGTCAGCATTTCATAGAAGACGACACCCAATGAATAGATATCCGCACGATGATCGACGGTGCGTAATCCTGCCATCTGTTCCGGGGCCATGTAACGCGGTGTCCCCATCACCTGATGTGTTCCTGTCAGCGTCCATTCATCTACTGTGCGACCCGCGATCTTCGCCAATCCGAAATCCGCGATCTTGACGCGCCCTTTCGAATCCAGCAGGATGTTTTCAGGCTTGATGTCGCGATGCACGACACCTTCGTCATGCGCGAACTGCAAGGCCTCACAGACCTGCGGAACGATGTTGACAGCAAGTTCCGGTGACAACTGCGCAGCCTGCATCAGTTGCCGCAGATTCGCGCCGTCCACGTATTCCATGATGAAATAAAACAGTGTCTTTGACGCAGACTGAGGCGAAGTTCCGGCAGCGAGGTCCGGGGCGTCGATTTCCCCGAAATCATGCACCGCTACGATGCCCGGATGGTTCAGTCGAGCCAGTGTTCGAGCTTCACGCATGAAGCGTTCTGCAAATGCCGGGTCGCTCGTTGTTTCAGGTCGAATGATTTTCAGGGCGACCATGCGGTCGAGCTTCGTTTGTCGGGCTTTGTAGACAGCGCCCATGCCGCCATGCCCAAGGAGTTCCAACATGTCAAGTTGTGGAAAATACTTAGCGACTGCCGCAGCAGCAGGTACTGCGATGCGCCCGCTTTGAGGCGTCGTGACCG
>JAYUVA010000096.1:0-3537 GCA_043754375.1 Candidatus Kuenenia sp.
CTCAACGAACGAAAATACATCTTCCCCGGTCTCGGTGATGCCGGCGATCGGATTTTTAATACAACATGAACCCTGCTGAACAGCGATTCCTGCGTTTAGCGTACCTTGGACATTCATGCCCGAGTCCGGGCCAAAATCGTGCCACTCCCGAACAACTGCTGCGGCTCAATAAGCTTCTGTCCTGACACACGAGAATGCCTGCGAACCGCCGCCGGAAAATTACCTTGTGAAGGAAACAGCCATCTCCGCTATTTCGGGATTGCCGTTGGTGTCTGTGGCGAATTCTTCCCCACGTGGCAAAGATTTCGCTTCCGCAAAATGTGCGCAGCTTGCCTGGGCCGATCGGCAGACAGTCTGAAATTCTCCGTTGAACTCGCAGGGCACCAATTTGCCTTCGCCGGTTCAGATCGTGTGGCAGACTACGATGTCCATCGGGAATTGGGCATGTATCGCATCCATGTATTCTCGGTATCCCCGTGTTAATTCTCAAGGGAGTTGATCCGCAATGACGAGCCCTGGTGTTCCATTTCTGATGCTGATTGCCATGCTGGCCTGGCCAGTGACTCTTCGCGGTGATGACTTTGTTCCTCAGATCGGATGGAATGAGCAGTTATTTCCCTCATACATCATTTCGACCGCGACGATGAAGGCGACGCCACCGTCAGAGGAAGATGCGACGGATGTGCTCGGTGATAAAGACGGGCTCCTGGGAATTCAGATGACTTCACCCGGAAGAAACGTTGCCGTCAAAGTCACTGTGACGTGCGATGAAGTGATGGAGCCCAGCTCGTTTTCCGGAACGTTCCCCGAGAAGGGGATTGAGTATTCTGTTTTTCCCCGAATCAAGTATCGATTCGGAAAACTGGCAGAGGTCGATCAGGCGACGCCCGTCACCGTAACATTTCGAGTTGAAGTCGGAACAGGAATGGCACATGAAGAAACTGCGACTGCATTGATTCGCCCAATCAACGACTGCCCGTTTCTGATTCAGGTCGGTGATGAAGAAATGGATACCAGCTACACGTTTGCGGCCTACGTCAACGAACAACATCCCTATCTCGACAAAGTGCTCCGTGAAGCCCTTGATAACGGGATTGTCGATTCCTTCACAGGATATCAGGGCCAGGACGACGGCGCTGTGATTCTTCAGGTCTACGCACTTTGGGACGCCCTCGTCGCACGCGATGTTCGGTACAGCAGCATCACAACCACATCTGGCGAATCTGATTCCGTGGCTTCGCAGCATGTGCGGTTGATTGATCAGTCACTGAATAATTCCCAGGCCAACTGCGTTGACGGGTCCGTCCTGTTCGCGTCGCTGCTGCGGAAAGTCGGGATTGAGCCGTTTCTTGTGATGACGCCGGGCCACTGCTACCTGGGATTCTCTCTGGATGAAAAGCAGGAACGTTTGTTGGCGATTGAAACAACGATGCTGGGTGATGCGACTGAAGACGACGGAAGTCACGAAAGTCTTGACCTGCTTGAAACTGCTGTCGAAGAAGATCTGCGAAATGAGAGTTCCTGGTTCTCCTTTTCGAATGCACTCGCCGCCGCCACCGCAGATCTGGAAGAGAACGATGAGAAATTTGCCTCCGAGGACGAACCGGACTACATGATCATTAACATCGCCGAAGCACGAAGGAACGGGATCCTGCCGATCGCCTTTCGAGGAAAAGAAAAGTTCATTGGAAATGGCCAGAACGCGGCTGGGTCAACCGAGGATACCGAACAGGAAGAATAGCCGGCGGTAATGAAGATTGGATCGACGTCGGCAATCTTCGCTTCGAACGCTTCGGCGCCCCCAATTTGCTGATCCTGATGTACATCCTGCGAAATGTCGGACGCGGACGGGCATCTTTCCGGGCGTCGTCTACAATTGAGAAGGAGTACAACGATTCCGCCGCCTGATTGCAGCTGAAAGATTGGACTCCAACTTGATTTGTCTGGTTTTCAGCAGCATTTTGTTGGCATACAGAGTTTCATGGCAAGTTCGGATATCGTGATTCGAGGAGCGCGGGAACATAATCTCCGCAATATCAACCTGGCGCTGCCTCGCAATAAAATGATTGTGATGACGGGCGTCAGCGGTTCGGGAAAGAGTTCGCTCGCGTTTGATACGCTGTATGCGGAAGGACAGCGACGGTACGTCGAATCGCTTTCGACGTACGCGCGGCAGTTTCTGGGACAGATGCCGAAGCCGGATGTGGATTCTATTTCGGGTCTGGCACCGTCGATTTCCATTCAGCAAAAATCCACCAGCCGGAATCCGCGAAGTACGGTCGGTACGATCACGGAAATCTTCGACTTCCTGCGGGTGCTGTATGCTCGAGTTGGTCAGGGGTATTGTTACGTTTCGGGTAAGCCGATTAAGGCGCAATCGACTGATCAGATTATCGACAGTCTGCTGAATCAGCCGGCCGGAACGAAATATCAGATTCTCGCACCGATTGTGCAGAATCAGAAGGGTGAGTTTCGCGATCTGTTCGAAGACCTGCTGAAACGTGGCTACCTGCGGGCTCGCATTGATGGCGAGACGGTGAACATCAGCGAGGCTCCGACGCTGCGCAAACATCATAAGCACAACATTGAAGTTGTGATCGATCGACTGGTTGCCAGCGGCAGCCAGCGGACGCGCGTGGCCGAGGCGGTCGAGCAGGCACTGAAGCTCGCGGATGGCCGATTGATCTGCAGCGTCGATGACTTGGCGGCTCCTGTAAGCGGCACGGCGCTAGCCGCCGGTGATGGGCGAATGACGAAGACGACGCTGCGGGTGGCGAGCGTCATGCCGCTGAAGCGACGACGGTCCACCGCCGAAGCAGACATGGTCGCGGAATCACCGATCGATACGGACGGAGAATCGGACGGAGAATCGGTTGCGGAATCAGATGGCGGAAGTACCGGTGGGCTGACAGCCACCGCTCGCCATTTGCGGTCTACTGATCGCCTCTATAGCGCGCACTATGCCTGTGCGGAAAGCGGGATGAGCTACGATCCGCCGAGTCCGCAGTTGTTCAGCTTCAACAGCCCGCTCGGGATGTGCATGGACTGCAATGGTCTCGGCATGCGGCATGGGTTTCCGATGCATCATTTGGTCGCCGATGAGACCAAATCGATTCAAAAAGGTGCGATGCTGCTGTTGCCCACATGGACCAAGATTGGGCGTTGGCCGCGACATCTGTTTGCCGGAGCGGCCAATGCGATCGAACACGACTGCGGTCTGCCCGTGGATTCCCTGCTGAAGATGAAGTGGAAAGACATCCCCGAAGCCGCGAAACAATTATGGCTGTACGGGACCGGCGAAAGACATATTACTTTCACGTGGAGAACTCGTGGCGGAGCGTGGAAGCACGGCGGGACGTGGGAAGGCTGGGCAAACCGCCTGTTGGAAAGTTATCGCACAGCAAAGAATCCGATGCGACGTCGGCAGCTCGAAAAGTACATGGAAGTGGCCTCATGTCCGTCATGCCACGGCGAACGGCTGAATCGCCAGGCGCGCAACGTACGGCTCCGCACGACGAGCAAGCGATTTGCAGCGCG
>JAYUVA010000097.1:0-9266 GCA_043754375.1 Candidatus Kuenenia sp.
CCCAGCGCGGGCTTCGCCCGCACCCCAAAGTAGCCATCACGCTCCGCCGTGATGAGCATTTGTCGATCGATATCCATCTGCCGAGACAGAATTCCACGATCAGCCTCGGTGCATGGGACGGAAGGACAATCAACGCGGGGGCTTCATCCATGTGGCCCAATTCAAGGCTCGTCACGGCGGAGCGTGACGGCGACTTTGCGATTTGCCCGTCACCGAGGCCGAACCCTGGTGAGGAAGAAGTTTACGCACGAGAACAACTTCTGCAAACCGCCGCCTGATAATCTTCGCGCCACAACAAGAAATCAACTGTGAGTAGTACGGACCACATTTCAACAACCTTTGTCTCTCAAGGAAGCTCAGCCATGGACATTAACATTCTGGATCGCAACGTTGGGATCACAGCGGGTCAGCGGGAACATATCGATCGCTGCCTGCAGTTTGCATTCGATCGATTTGGTTCGCACATTCGCACTGTTGATGTTTCGCTGACTGACGTGAACGGCCCCAGGGGTGGCGATGACCTGCAGTGCCGCATGAAGGTTGTGCTTCAGGCAAAACGGGAAATCGTCGTGGAGGGAAAAGGTGTCTCTGTGGAAGCAATCGTGGCCGAGACCGCTGATCGAGCAGCTGTCGCGGTTTCCAGACGCCTTGATCGGCTTCGTGATTCGCAGGGATCTTCGATGTCCGGACAGTAAATCGACTCATCTTTATCTGCACATGGGTCATGCCTGTGGGGCTCACACCATGGTCGAGATGAGTTTTTCTTACAACGCCACATCGCGCGAACCGCGTACACACTTCCAGTATGAACTGATCGGGTCGGATGGTGTCATTCGCTACAACCGCGAAGAGCATTCTTTTGAGCTGCGAAATTCACATGGAACTCAATGGCTGGCATGGCATCCGGAGAAGAACTTCGCCGGCATGCACTGGGAATTCGCCCACGCACTCTCGACCGGCGATCTGCGCGACATGCCGAAAGCGAAGGATGGGTTGTTGGCCTCTCGCATTGCCCGCCTCGCAACAGAAGAAGCGATGCGCGATCGGGAAAGAACGAGCCAGGACCACCCTTCCACCATGGCGCGTGCCGTAAGCACTGTGACGTCAGACGTCGAATGTCCGCTCGACCTGGAAGAACCAGATGACCTTCCCCCTTCGACTCTCTCGACTCTTTTTGAACGAACCAGGCAATGATGGACTTCGTTTCGACGGAGGCGATTGTCGCTCTACTCACGCTGACCTCTCTGGAGGTTGTGCCCCGCGCAATCCTGGTACTGGCGATCGGCTTCGTGATGCCGTTGAACCAGCCGTGGTTTTCAGTATTCGGTATCGGATTTTCCGGCAAGGACATCATCCTGGTCCTGGAAGGTCCAACGCTGATGCGCAGCAAATCGCCGGTTCATGGCTGATCTCCAGCCGAGCGCAACACACATCCCGGTCCCGGCGGCCAGTGCCGCAAACCCTCCGCCGGCGCTGGCACCGGTCTCAGCGCAAAATGCCATCCCCAGGCCGCTGGGGCCACCAACAGCAGGACGCACGCCAACGACAATTTTGCAGATCAACATGCACACCAGCAGCGTCAGGATTCGCTGCAGTGTTGTTGTGTGGATCTTCAGCACGTTTACGAATCTGTCGCATGATCTGCGATCGTATTTGCCCAGTCATACCCGGATGTCACGGGCGGCAAGCTTCTTCCTTCCTTTTGGTAGAGTTGAACAGTCTCTTCGACGATCTGACAAAGCTCGGCGAATACAGTTTTTCCGTCATCACCATGACAACCGCCGAAGAACAGGCCAGGTCAACTGCCGACAAAGCAGTTGTCTTCGTCAGACCATTCAACAATTTTCACGTACCGGAAAGGCTGATTCATGATTCGGATTGTAGCACGCATCATAGTTCCGAGTCACGATCGTTCACGACTCATTCTGTAGGCCGGACCAAGCGCAGCGCCGTTCCGGCAATTGCCAGACAACCTGCCGGAACGGCGCTGCGCCTGGTCGGGCCTACCCCAGTATCAAGCATCGTAAGATTGGCGTTTTATGGTTATCGTGCCCATGTTTCTGTACTGGTCTCAGATTCTCATCCTTTGATCGCGAGGTATCCACAATGTCTCCAACTCAGCTGTCCATCGTGTTTATTGGCCTTGCGCTTCTCCCGCTGACGTCGGCATCCGCGCAGTTCAGTGGGTCTCGTGGCGCCGGTGGCGGAGGACGCGATCAGACTCACGAATCTTCCGGGCTGGCTCCGCTGGATCCGGAGGTGGCTCAGGGATACATCACGATCGAAGGTCAGGCAGAACTGCGAGTCAGGCCGACCGAGATTCGAGTCGTCCTTGCCGTGACTGCGGAAGGAAAAACGCCATCTGAATGTAAACAGAAAGTGACTGAGACTATCAAGTCACTGACGGCAGCCTGGATGGAGGCTGGAATCGCTCAGGAAAGTATCGTTGAGGACTTTATTGCCGTCCTGCCACGATACGAATTTGACATCGAAAAGATTCGCGATCAGGACGTCGCGGTCGAAAAGAAAGCTGGCTATCTGATGCAGACAAATCTGCATTTGGCGGTCAAGAACGATGTCGAGGCGATGGAAGCCATCAATCTGGCGTTTGAAAAAGATGTCGCCGACATTATCGCGTTCGACTACTGGAGCAAAGAACTTGATGAGATGAAAATCAAGGCGCGTGCCGAAGCTGTCAAAGCCGCACAGGAAAAATCGGCTACGCTGCTTGGCGCTTTGTTTGAACAGCAGCCGCCGCTGATCAATCTGCAGGAATCCACTCGTACCCATTATCCCGAGTCGTTGTACGAATCGTTCACCAACAGCAACGACGCGGAATACGAAACTTCCTATTCACGGCGTGACATTCCAGTGCTTCGTACGTTTCGACCGAAGAATACGTATTACCGCGGACTTTATCCGGACGGTGATGTGCAATCCAAAGAGTTGCCGATGCAGTCCGAAATCTCGATCGTTTCTACCGTGCGATTGTACTTTGAATCACCTGCGGCCAAAGAACGTCCGACGTCGAAGAAAGGAGAGCAATGACGGGAGTCGTGCCGATGGCTGACATGGCGTTAGATTCCAGATCGCGATCACAGTGCCACAATCGAGGCATGGTGCAAAGGTGTGGACTGAGTGCGCGGAATGACGCTAGGAGTTTGTCCAGATACACCAATTTTGTGAGCCGCAAGGCGCTAGCCGCGGGTGTTGATTTAGTGGTTTTTTTTGGCTCATGGTCATACCAACCCGAAGCGCCAGCGAGGAATTCAGCGTTTCTGCCTCGCTGGCGCTTCGGGTTGGTATTAAATCAACAGACCGCTAGCCGCGGGTAATTCGCCTGCAAAACACCGGCGGCTAGCGCCTTGCCGCTCACGGAAAAACGCTTCAGTGCATGCGATTGGAGGCATCGTACCCCATGAAACGCGACGATTTGCAAAATTCACATATTCTGCAAAAAACTGCGACACCTGTGGTGAACATTGCGCCAATGTCTGTGCAGAGGATTTATTGTCATCTGTGAGCCCGTTCAGTGCTCAGCTCTGAGGAACAACTTGACGTCGGTCGCCGGTTGCGGGAAGGCGATCGGGAGGCTTGGGCTGCGCTGTATGAAAACTACAACATCGCGGTGTGGCGGTTGACGGCCAGGCTTGTCGGGCCGGATGCGGCGGGCGTTGCGGATGTGGTCCAGGAAGTCTTTCTGGCAGCAGCAGGTTCCGCTCGGCGATTTGATGCGGAGCAAGGCACGCTGTGGAGCTGGCTGACGGGCATCGTGCATCGGCAGGTTTCGAATTACTGGCGAAAGGCCGAACGGGCGGATCGCTGGAGGGCTTTGGCGGAGAGTGGAAAAATTGATGTTGCTGGTTTGCTCGAGTCCCATGAGTCACCGTCTGGAATTGAGGAACAACGCGAAGTGGCGGACCTGGTTCGGCGAGTCCTCGCGGAACTGTCGGCGGACCACGCAATCCTGCTGACGGCGAAATACCTGGACGACTACTGTCTTGAAGAAATGGCCGCTCAGTCCGGAAGTTCTGTCGAAGCCACCAAATCCAAACTGGCCCGCGCGCGGCGGGAGTTTCGTGCGGCGTTTGAAATCCTTGCAGGCTCTGATCAGGGAGCCCGACTGTCATGACAAAAGAGACTCTCGACAACACATCAGAACCCGGCGAACAGCGACTGGCCGCTTTAATACGGACGATCGATGTGGAGGCGCCCGCTCCGGATGATGCCATTCTGGAGTCACTCCGCCTGCAAGCTGCGACAAAGTTTGAAGAATCGATCGTCGCGGCTAGCTCCGCGAATCAGGCCAATGAAGTCCGTTCTGTTCGCAGAACGAACATCGACAAAGGGAGAAAACTGATGCTTACGTTACTGGCCTCACGAAACCTTGCAGGAATGGTTGCGATCGTCTCAGCGATCGCATTGTGGTTGAATTTGACGCCAACAACGTCCGCGTTGAGTACGACGCCATTTTCGACCGTGCTGAGCGAACTCCGCAGCGCGAGTTCTCTGCAGCTTAAGATAAGCAAAGAAGGCCAGTCGGCGGATGTCTGGGTGCGAGCACCTGGGTTGGTGCGCCGGGAAGAATCGCCGCAGCGATACCAGATCGCGGCTGGCTCGCGGCTGTGGAAGATCGATGAAGCGGAAAACACGGCGGTGGAATCGGATTCTCCGTGGTTCCTCGGACCGCAACAGCAGATCGATCTGATCGGTTTGCTGGATATCGGCGTGTCCGATGCGTCGAGATTGCTCGATGCGCGACCAGTGGAAGAGACAACGCGCGATGGGCGTGACTGTCTGGTGTATCGAGTGGCACTGCCGACCGGAAATGGCAACCTGGATATAGAAGCCTCCGCCGATGCAAAGAGCCTGCAGCTGGTGGAGATTCTGGCGTGGAAATCGGGGACCAAACGTACTGGTCCACCTCTGGCGGAAATGCGACTGGTGTCAATGAACGTCCAGGTGGCGGACGAAAAGTTCGCGGTGACGAAATCACTGACCGAAGATGGGCGCATCGGCAGGATCAGCGAGGCCCAGGGCATCGTCGTGCTGCGACCAATGCTGGCAAAACGCTGGACGCCGATCTGCCGCGACACGCTGCTGCGTCCAGGTGACTGGATTCGCACGGAATTGCGCGGCGCGAATGCGGTTAAGGTGACGCTGTCGTCTGACGTGGAATTGACGCTTGGGCCAGGAACGCTGCTCGAATGCATTTCACCCGTCGAGGCGCGGCTGCATACCGGCATGGTCCAGACGGTATCTCCAAAACCAGATACCGTTGAAGAATCGTGGAGATTCTCCCTGCTGGGTCCTCGCACGGAAAAACGATTTGTCGATTTTGGCAAGACACTGCTGTTGCGTATCGACCGGGACGAAAAACTGGTTGATGTCGCTCAGACCCCGCCGTGGCTGGCTGGCTTTGAAGGCACGTCGAACAACGAATCATTGGGTTCCCTGATCGTGACTCTGCCCGACGGTCGCAACGAACCGCTGACAGTCGGCTATCACAAAGTCAGCGTCGAAATCCGCGACCAGATCGCGCGGACGACGATCGAAGAATCATTCGTCAATCATACCACGGGACGTCTCGAAGGTGTGTTCCACTTTCCATTGCCTCAGGATGCGTCCATCAGCGGTTTTGGCATGTGGATCGGCAACGATTTAATTGAAGCCGACGTCGTGGAGAAGCAGCGAGCCCGTGAAATCTACGAAACGATCCTGCGTGAAAAACGCGATCCCGGATTGCTGGAGTGGACCGGCGGCAATATCTTCAAGGCACGCGTATTTCCAATCGAGGCGAATTCAGAAAAGCGAATCAAAATTGTCTACACGCAGGTGTTGCCGCTGCGAGCGAACCGCTACCGATATGCCTACGGTTTGCGAAGCGAGTTGTTGCGCACGACGCCGTTGCGGGAACTGTCTCTGACGGTCACGGTGAATTCGGCACTGCCGCTGAAAAGTGTGACCTGCCCGACTCATGCGGCGCGAATCGCGACTTCCGGCGAGCGGCTGGGCGTCAGCCCTCCGAGTGCGACTGAAACTGCACGAACACGGACGGCTGACGCCCAGCCGCTCGCCTTTCATTCGGCGCAAGTCGAGTTCGCCGCACAGGAGTATTCGCCGACGCGTGACTTCGAAGTCGTGTGTGAGGTCGATGGACGGCAGTCGGACGTGCTCGTGGTGCCTCATCAGCGCGGCGAAGACGGCTACTTTCTGGTTCAGCTGACTCCGCCGGGAACGGACGGCAACTGGCAGCGTGAAATTCTGCCCGACGGTGAGCCGCTGCAGATCGTGCTGCTGTGCGATACGTCGATGTCGATGGATTCTGAGAAACGCCGTGAGCAGGCCGAGTTCGTAGCGGCGGTTCTGGCGAGTCTCGGACCGGACGATCGCTTTCAGCTGGTGGCGGCGGATGTCGCAACCGCGTGGGCTTTTCCCGAATCGATGACAGCGAACGCAGCCAACATCGCTGCGGCAACGAAGTTTCTGAGCGACCGTGTGTCCCTCGGCTGGACAAATCTGGATCGTGCGTTCGACGATGCGATGAAAAAAGCTCCGGCGAATGCCCACATCGTCTATGTCGGCGATGGCATTGTTTCGGCGGGTGACACTGATCCAGCCGCCTTTGTGCAACGACTGCAGCAGTTGGCGAGCGGAGGGCGTGAGCCCTCCGGTACACCTGGCTCGCTGGCAAAATTCACGCTGCATGCGGTCGCCCTGGGCAATGCCAACGATTCCGTCGTGATGCGCGGCATCGCGACCGTGGGCGGCGGTTCAGCGCGGTCCATCAGCGGGGAGCAGACGCCTCAGATCGCAGCTCTGGAATTGCTGAATGAGATCGCTCAGCCGGGCCTGCGGGACCTGAATATCGAATTTCGCGGCTTGAAAGTGGCGGCCGTCTATCCCGAGCGGTTGCCGAATGTCGCAGCGGGAACTCAGCAGATTCTTGTCGGGCGTTATCTTCCCGAAGGTGCTGATCAACAGGGTGAGATTGTTGTGACGGGAAAGCGGGGCTCTAAAGAAGTTCGTTTTGCGGCAAGAGTGAATCTGAAGGGCGCGGAGGAGGGAAATTCGTTCATCCCGCGACTTTGGGCGCGCGCTCATCTGGATCAATTGCTGGCACAGGGCGGCAGCCAGGAGGTTCAGGATGACATCATTCGGCTGTCGGAAGAATTCCACATCATCACACCATACACATCGCTGCTGGTACTGGAAACTGATGCCGATCGTGAACGCTTCGGTGTGCAGCGTCGGTTTGAGATGCGCGACGGCGAACGGTACTTTGCGGACGGACGTGACAACGCCAACTTTGATTTGCTGCAGCAACAAATGAAGCGAGCAGGCGACTGGCGATTAGGAATGCGGCGGCAGATTCTGAGCCAACTTGCCGGGCTGGGGCGCGATGCTGCGGTGTTTCAACAGCACGTTCAGAGGCTTGAGCTGCTCAGGAGCGTTTCACTTTCACGGGGCGCATTTCCGATGTCAGCGGCGCGGAGTGCAGGCGTT
Source organism: Candidatus Kuenenia sp. (assembly GCA_043754375.1). Classification (GTDB taxonomy): domain Bacteria; phylum Planctomycetota; class Planctomycetia; order Planctomycetales; family Planctomycetaceae; genus SXXK01. Next base: position 7,507 of record JAYUVA010000097.1, read on the forward strand.
AGTCTTGGCGATGACTATTTTTCCATGCAAGACGGTCGCTCATTGACTGGCGGGTTCGGTGGCGGTGGTGGATTTGGATGGGGGCTGAGGCTGAATGGTTCAGTGAGTGAAATGGCCTTCGACATGCCAATGGACGACCGATCGCCCAATGAATTTTCCTCGCTCAACTTTCTGGGTCGTCAGGAGGAGGAGAAACAGCTCGCGGAATCCGGCGAATCTGACCGCAAAGACTCGCTGAAGAAATTCGAAGTCGATGAAGATTTGTTGGTGGGTCTGCAGGACAAGGAAGTATCGTTCGGGCGGCGGAAGAGAGATTTTTCTGCCTTCGAATCTCATTACAGCAACGGCGGTCACGGGCTGGAAGGGCTCTTCGACGATAGTTTTGAAGTGAAGGCAAAGGATGCCAATACCCGTGGACTGAGCCTGTTTGCAGCAGAGCCGAACAGGTACTACGACGGCGGATACGTTTACAACCATCCGGACTACACCTCATGGATCAACACGCTGTTCCCAGCACTGGACCTCGCACCCGCGCCAGCTGAGCCATTCAAAGATCCGGTACACTGGTCGCCGGAAGCGATCGCTCTGGCTAACAGTCTGCTGCGGACGGATTCGCTGCTGGCCCTCGACGGCGGTATCGAAATGCTCCGAGACACGGAACACATGGACCCTCGCTGGCACCGTTCTTCCGGTCGCAGCATTGATCGGGTCCTGTATTCTCCAATGGCATGGCTCACGCATGGTCACAACGTCGGCGAACAGACGCTCGTCAATTATTGCGACGCCAAAGAACGCAGCGTCTACTCACTCGCGTTTGGTCTGGGCCGCAGCCGCGCGTCTGTGGACAGTGAACTGAAGATGTCGCCATTCGGATTGACGGACCTGTCACTGTCACCGCTGCAGCACATGTACTCCAACTGGAACGCAGTGATTGAAGCTGCGGGAGAGAATCAGGTCCGGCTGAACCTGACGATGAAGGACACTACGAATGTCGTACGCTTCACCATTGACACGGCTCGGCATGTGCTGCTGAAACATGAAGTTTTGAACGACGACAAGATCACGAATACGACGTCGTTTGAAGATTTTGTCGAACTGGCTGGCACCTGGTGGGCTCGCAGAATTCTTCTGACCAACGATCAGGGGCAGGTGCTTTCTGATACGCAACTGAACCTTCAGACCCTGATGAAGGATGATTACGCTCAACGGTTGCAGCAAATTCTTGCCGACAAGGCTTCGGTGCAGTTCGTGCAGGAGCCGTTTGTGCGGCTCAAGGTTGCTCGACAAAAAGTCGCGGATGGCACCGCGACGTTTGACGATCGTCTGGCCATGATCCTGCACAATGCGCAGATTCAGCAGTGGGACGAAATGTGGAAGCATGTCGATGCCGCTGAGCAACTCGCAGCGGACAAGCCCGGCATGCGCTGGCTACGCACAGTCCTGCTGGCCACGATTCGTCGCAATGAAGAGGCCCGTCAGCGGCTGATTGAGGAAGCTCAGCGGCTGGCACCAGTCGCGACGCCGGACGAAGTGTTCCTTGCTGAGTTCATTCTTGGCCACGCCAATACCGTCTCTGAAACGCCTGAGTTTTACGCCGTGCATCAGTTGCTCAAACCTGTCTACGCTCGTCCGTTGGCAGAGAAAATTCCCGCAATTCCGACACGATGGCCACATGACAATCCTTCCGAACAACGCCTCCGCGATGCCATGGCCCAGCGGATCATAGAGATCTGGAACGAACGCGAAGCATCGAGTCAGGA
>JAYUVA010000098.1:0-3961 GCA_043754375.1 Candidatus Kuenenia sp.
AAGAGGAACGCGGCTCATCATCCTCCCCGGCCTCATCGTCTTCGCCCTCTTCATCCTTCATCCTTCCGCCTTCATCCTTTTTCCCTCCAAGCGTCCACAGCCACATCGCGGTCAACCGTGCGTCCGGCTCCAGGCCAGCGGCATCAGCATCTTTGAAGATCAACGACAGGGCTTCGGTCGAGACAGCAGCCCAGACAAATTCCAAATACTCACGCAGCGTAGCCGTATCGCCGTTGGCCTTTTCGACTCGGCTATAACGACTGAAAACTTCCAGAGCTGGCCCGAGACAAGCAAAGATTGCATCGGCACCGACAACACCCTCCGCCGCCAAACGTGGCATCCACTCATGAATCCGCGCTGGTAATTCACCCAGCACATCGCGCCACTCACCGATCGATTGGACCATGACTCCGTCGGCATTCTCACGCGGCCGACACACAAGATGCACGGACGAGGCAAGCCGAGCTTGACCTTGCGCAGCGATGCGGGCTTCGCGTTCAGTGTCAATCGGCCAAGATGCCGTGATGATGTACCCTGCATCGACGACCGCTTTCAGAATCGCTTCCCAACTGGATGTCGTCTTGCTGGCAAAGACTATTGTGCAAACGCCATCCGGGCGCAGGACGCGACGACTCTCCGCGAATGCCTTTTGCAATTCGCATTCGTAGAACGCGATGCCCTTGTTCGACTTACTGAGTTGATGCGGACGGTCTACCACAATTTCTGCATCCTTCGGCACGCATTCCTCACGAAACAAATTCGGATGCGTATCGTTTAATATCCGCCTCTGCCAGACGAAGAAAAAATCGGACAGATAGGCGTATGGGACTGCATCGTAGTATGGTGGGTCAGTCACGATCGCAACGGCGGAATCGTCTGGGAGCGGATGTTGTGTGGCGGACGCCTGTTCGATGTGCCCCGCGCATGAATGTGCGGCGGCTTCTTGTGTGATGACTCGGGCTACCCAATCGGTCGCACCATCCCAATTGCCTGAAGCATCAGCCCAAAGATTAGTCTCGCAAAAATCCCAGACCATTCCCAATGCTTGGCGAACGAATGTATGGCCCGCGAACTCTCCTCCGGCCGTCCAGGTAACCAGCGAAGATTGAAAATCGCTTTGCCGTCCAACAACCAGGGCTAGACACGTTCCAACCGCATCGGCGAGCACTGGTTCGTGATCACTTCGGAGTTGATCCCTTGATTCCCGGACAAGCTGCGCAAGAGTTGTCAAAGCCAAGGCTTGTCGCGGAGCAAACATGTCACCCCAGCGTGCCATACCATAAAGAGGAACGCTGATACGACGTAGTTCGTTCGGCGAAATCAGTTCATCGGGCACAAGGCTCAGTTCCCGTCCGTCGGGGTTGACTCGCGATTCACATTGCCGACGCTCAAGTTCATCGGCAGTACGACGAACGGCATCACGATCTGCATCGGAAGGCTGTCGGTAACGACGTCCTTGCTCGCCGTCCCGCATCGTTACCACAGCGTACAATCGTGCGTCGTGTGCTCCTCCACGCCGCGCCTTGAGCTGCGTTCGCACTGAAGTCACCGGTGTCGTGTACCCACAGCACGGACACGTCGCAGAGCCGCGTTTCACCGTACCATCAAAAGAGGGATTTTTGGTGAGCGGCAAGGCGCTAGCCGCCGGTTCTGTGGCGTCGGTTCCGGCACGGTCACCGGCGGCTAGCGCATTGCCGCTCACGGTGGTGGATTTCAAATCGGATTGCGAGACCCAACCGTCCGGTTCTTTCACGAGGATCTCGAAGTCCACTCGCTTATCCTGCAGGTTCGGAATGAGTCGCATCGCGACGGAGCGATTCGCTTTCTTCGCCAGCCACAGCGAGCGAATCAGTGGTACTTCCGCCCCGCACGCCGGTCCTTCACATTGAATTGTCCGCGCCCAAAGGTACGCGATCGGCGTCGCTCCATCTGGGTCTTTCGGATAGAACTCCGCTAACTCCTTTTCGGCTTCCGACTTGATCCATTCCCCCCACTTACGAACTTCCTCCGCCAGTCGTTTGCCATACTTCGGGATGTACTCCAGCACGACCTTGTTCAACAGCACCGGGATCGGATTGAGATCACTGGCAAACGCGTCCGCACCAACTCGAAGTGCCTCCAGCGGAATGCTCCCGCCGCCGCAGAACGGATCGACAACCAGCGGGCGGGGAAGGGTTGAGAGCTGAGCGTCGAGAGACGAGAGCCAGTCCAAGTAGCCATCACGCTCCGCGTGAGGAGCCTCGTTCTGCAGCGCGGTTGATTCGGCTCGCTTCCGCTTTGATTTGTTCACGGTTGTCCGGGAAGGCTCGTCACGCGGAGCGTGACGGCTACTTTGTGGCAACTGAAATTCCGGATCGCTCAATGACGCATGGGCCACTCCGGTGAGTCGTCGAGCCGTCTCCAGATACGCGGGTACGGTGCTGTTGTCCCAATTGGCAAAGTCGGCAATGAAATCCAACAGAGCCATTCGCAAGATGGCCATGTCCGCTGGCTCCGCAGGATCAAGCGTCAATGTCCCAGCAGCCAGCGCTTCCCATCGAGCCCGACTTTCCGGGGACAATCCCGCTTCGATCTTTCGCGTCTCGTCGGAGATCGAAGCACCGCCTTCAGACTGTGGAACGTACGACGGTGCCGCCCTTTGAGCGAACGCCTTGAGAATCACAACGGCCGCTTCACGAAAGGTCTTCGGACACAACTCATCCGCCGGATCCGGCCACAGCGACGCACAAATCACCGCCCGACAAGCCGCCAGCGGCCGCCTCGCCCACCAAATATGCAGCGTCGAAATATGCCCATGCCGAATCGACTTCTCCCTCCGAGCATGTGCTGAGATTCGAGCAATGGGAAGATCGACTTCGATGAGACGTTTGGGATACTGCTGAGTCATTTCGGGAATTGTCTGTCGCTGCCAAATTGGCGGATTTTGATAATAAGGAAAATCGTAACATGCTTGTGCGTAATGGTTTGTGAGTTTTTAATTTGTTCTTTGCTTTGCCTGTTTGCAAAGAAAACTGCCCACCAACGATTGGTTTCGCTGCTAAAAAATACGCGAGAAAAGATCTGGGTCTGATTCGGTTCCTGTTTTTCGATAGCGGCGCATTTTTCTGGCAGACTCCGGATTTGCAACTTCCAGTAGTCCAAGGTTCACCCATTCCTTCAGCTGTCGGCTGGATCGGATCGGGTCGTCAGTCTGCAGAATCTGGCGGACTTCCGCATTGCCAATGGTGCCGTGCTGCTGAAGGTAGTCGCTAACCTGCTCCCAAACCGACGGACGATTCTGATTCCATAGATACACTCGGACAGCTTCGCGTTCGATTTTTGGCCGAGTCCAGTAGAGAGGTGGATAGAGGCCAGCCTGCCGCATGGTGCCAAACATCATCGGCACGCCTTCACCGGCATCCAGGTTTGGTGGATCGGGAAACTCGCGGAGGTGCTGTACCAGCAACTTGTTTCTCGCATAGGTTCCGATGCTGGCGATGTTACCCGTTCGCACCGGACCAATCAGCAGGCCCGGAGATTCCACTTCGATCCGATCGGAAAAAATTTGTATCATGACATCGGCCGGCAGTCGGTAGTCACGATGGATAACGGCATTCGTAATTGCTTCGACGATCACTCGTTTGGGATACCGCTGCACAATTTCAAATCCCAGTGGCCCATACTGAATACCGCCGGCCAATTCGCTGATCACAGCATCTGTCGCATCGCGAATCTGCCGAATGACCGGGCCACCAATTGTCATCGGCGGTCTGACAAGATTCGTATTTGGATCTGTCGATTTCTTGCTTCCGCTATAGTGAAACAGTCGGATCGCCGCTTTGGCAGCCAACAGTCCGGATGGATCCTCCGCAAACAGCAGGACAGCAGCTCGAAGCGGCTTGAGTTCTCCCTCGCGGTTCTTCTTTGCGAGTCCAACGTGGAACATCGCCTGGTCGATGTTGCGAGTCAACTTGCGATGCCT
>JAYUVA010000099.1:0-2897 GCA_043754375.1 Candidatus Kuenenia sp.
CTTCCAGGCGACGGGGCGTGCCGAAGTCTCGTTTGTTGAGATTAACGACATACTCCGGGCCACGATCTCCGAACGCTATGGCGTTCGCGGATTCTCCGACCTTACAGCGGCGATCGCAGATCACGGCGATGCGCTTCATCCGGCGACCCGGCGGGTCACTGCGGCAGTCATCGCAACGCCCGCGAATCGACACCTGGAGATTGCCACACGTCTGGCGGAAGCCGGCATTCATCTGCTGATCGAAAAGCCGCTCAGCACCAGCACCGACGGAGCCGACCTGTTGGCACGAGTGGTCAGGCAGCGCGGTCTGGTGGTTGGTGTGGCGTATGTCCTTCGCTGTATTCCGGCGCTGGAGTCGATGCGAGAAGCTGTGTTGAGCGGTCGGTTCGGAAATCCTGTCGAGATCGTGGCCGTCTGTGGTCAGCATTTCCCCACCTACCGTCCGGCGTATCGCGATACCTATTACGTGGACCACGCTACAGGTGGTGGCGCGATCCAGGATGCGCTGACGCATATCCTGAATGCTGGTGAATGGCTGGTCGGCCCGATCGAGAGACTCGTTGCAGATGCTGCACACCGGGTGCTTGTGGGCGTTTCGGTTGAGGACACAGTCCATGTGCTGACGCGCCACGGCGATGTGCTCGGCAGCTACAGTCTGAACCAGCATCAGGCGCCGAACGAAGTCACGGTCACCGTCATCTGTGAACGTGGCACCGTCCGCTGGGAAACGCATGCCCACCGGTGGCGATGGATGATGCACCTTGATGAACTCTGGCATGACGAACCGCACGAACCTCAGCCGCGCGACGCTGCATTCGTGACGCAGGCCAATCGATTTCTCGATGCCGTCGAAGGCCACGCTTCTCTGCTTTGCAGCCTCGATGACGGCGTGCAGACATTGCGCGTCAATCTGGCCGCGCTGGCCAGTGTTGAACATGGATGCTGGCAAACGATTTAATTCGACTGTTCGATTTTCGTTTAACGGCAAGCCGCAGGCGTAGGCAAAACCTGGCACCGACGCCTGCGGCTTGCCGTTAAACGATTCAGACGACAGTCCAACTCATTCCCTTTTCTTTCGGAACTCAATATGCCAGTTTCTCTGAGCGACTTCTCACCACACGATCAACAGATCTGGGACGAGGAACTCCAGGACTTCGTTCCTGATCGAGTGTTCGACGCCCATATTCACATGTTCCATCCGGAGCATGTGCGGGCATCTTCGCCCCCGGCGGCGAGTCCGTGGGGTTTCGCAGACTTTGCGACTTTGCAGCAGTGGGCGGCGCGATTGTACCCGGGTCGTGAAACGCATTTTCTGGTGCTGGGAACACCGACGCTCGGGATCGATGTCAATGCTCATAACCGCTGGTGCATCGAGCAGGTTCGACAGGATCCGCAGTCTCGCATGAATCGACTGGTGACGCCGTCCTGTCGCGTGCAGGATATCGAACGCGACGTGCGCGAGCGGGGATTCATTGGACTCAAACCGTACCGTCTGTTCTCCACCACCGGCGATATCGCGCAATGCCGGATTCACGAATTTCTGACTCATGAGCAATTGGAACTGGCAAATGAAATGCGACTTTGGGTCACGATGCATCTTTCCCGCTTCGACGGCTGCGCGGACGAGTTCAACCTGAGCGATCTGCAGGATTTTACCGGAAACCGATACCCGAACATTAAATGGATTCTTGCCCATTGCGCTCGCAGCTTTACCTACTGGCCGATTCGAAAGGCGATCGACAAACTTCGCGACATGCCGAATATCTGGTACGACGTTTCAGCGGTGACTGATGTACGGCCGCTGATCACGTTGTTCTCGCGTGAAGATCGGCGGCGCATTCTGTACGGATCGGACGGCATCGACGCGATGTACTTTCATGGTCAGTACGCCGCGATGGGACGAGCCTGGCAATACGTCGATGTCAGCCGGTTTCACCTGCAGTTTCCCCATTGCGATGGCCGTCCGATTCTGGCAATCTATGAGCAATTGCTGTCCATGAAGCATGCCGCAGAAATTGCCCAATGGTCCGCCGACGACATTCAGAATCTCTTTTGGAGAAACGCCGTCTCTGCTTTTCACGTGCAGTTCGGCGCTGACGATCCGGCGGCCGTCTCACAAGACGGTCACCAGACTCGAGCGATGTATGCCCGGGCGAAGCTGCTGATTCCGGGCGGAACGCAACTGCTCAGCAAGCGGCCGGAGATGTTCGCACCCGGACTCTGGCCAGCCTACGCCCGGGAGGCTCACGGTTGTGAAGTGATCGACCTTGATGGCCGTCGCTTTATCGACATGACCACATCCGGCATCGGTTCATGTCTGCTGGGATATGCCGATCCGGACGTCACGGCAGCCGTTCAGCGACGTATCGCGCTGGGCTCGATGTCGACGCTGAACGCCGCAGAGGAAGTCGAGTTGGCCGAGCTGCTGATTGAACTGCATCCGTGGGCCGAGCAGGTTCGCTATGCGCGCTCCGGCGGTGAGTCCATGGCCATCGCCGTCCGCATCGTTCGTGCGGCAACTGGTCGCGATAAGATCGCTTTCTGTGGCTATCACGGCTGGTCGGACTGGTATCTGGCGGCAAACGTGAATGCCGCAGGTGCTGCGGACAGTCTTCAAGGTCACCTGCTACCGGGCCTTGCGCCGGCAGGCGTACCGCGCGGCCTTGCCGGAACAGCATTACCCTTTACGTACAACCGATTGGATGAATTGGAACAGATCGTGGCACGCCACGGCAGCGAACTCGCAGCGGTGGTGATGGAACCAACTCGTTCGACCGATCCTGATCCTGGCTTTCTCAAAGGCGTCCGCGAACTTTGTGACCGTTGCGGTGCAGCACTGGTCTTCGACGAAATTTCGTCAGGCTGGCGGATGCATCTCGGTGGTGCGCATTTGATGT
>JAYUVA010000100.1:0-6369 GCA_043754375.1 Candidatus Kuenenia sp.
GACATTCATCAACCATGAACGAACTCCACGATCTGCCCCTGCATGAGCTGAAGGACATTCAGCGTGGGGGCTTTATTCGTGTGGCCCAGTTGCTGGCTCGTCACGGCGGAGCGTGACGGCTACTTTGCGATATTCCCGTCACCGAGGCCGAACCCGGCGAGGACGAGCCCCAGCGTGGCGGAAATCCCCTGATTCCTCACCGCCCGAGCCGAACGCACTCAAAAACTCGTCAGCCTCCTCATCGAAAATCTTCTCAGAAATACAATACTCTTAACGTTTGCTGAACAGAGCCGCAGGCGACGGCTTCACCGGAATCCGTCGCTGGCGGCTCAGGGTTAAACAAAATTGCCGCCGGGTCAAACGTCAGAACACATCAGCCGGGTCGGCCGTTTTGACTTTCCGGATCGCGACCATCGCTGACAAACCGCACATCACCATTGTCAACGCAAAGACGCCCACAGCGCGCCCGACCGTCATCGAGAACTGCATTTGAATCGCATTGGTTGCCACTCGATACAAACCGAGAGCAAGGATGAACCCCGGGAAATACCCGAGGAAGGACAGGATCAGGGCCTGACTCACCACCATCCGTAATAGATATTGATCGCTGAACCCCATTGCTTTCAACGTTGCATATTGAGGCATATGGTTGGTGACTTCCGTGTACAGAATCTGGTACACCACGACAAACCCGATAAAGAAACCGATCGCGGCACCCATGCCGAAGATGAAGTCAATTGGAGCATTTTCCCGAATGAACCGGATCTCCGCATCAATCAGCTGCTCACGAGTCAGCACTTTGGCTTCCTGACCAACATAGTGACTCAACTGGTCACGGACTTTTTCCGGATTAACACCCTCCCGAAGTCGAATCAATCCCAGATCGACAGAGCCCGACTGACGATCCGGAAACATCCGCTGAAAGTTGGCAGGCGACATGAACAGGTTGCCATCTGAGTTGATGGAAATCCCAACCTCAATCGAATCGATTAACTGAATCTTGCGAAGGTTCACTTCGACGTTCAGGGTTCCATGCTCTTTGAGATACTTCCCCACAGGGCCATAACTCTTTCGACTCAGGCTGTCAAAGAGGACACGATCGGTCTGCTCCAACTGATCAGCAAATCGCTCGATCCCCGGAAGATTCATCATGGGCGAATGCGGGTTGATTCCATAAATGCTGACCGGGAATTCGAGCTTGTCCCACGGATTCCGGAACCTGCCCTGTCCCATATACATTTCCCCGACTTCTGCGACGTCGTCAGAAGATCCAAGACGATACAGCAGACGCCTCGGAAACTGTGCGGAGGCAAAAATCGTTTTCGTTCGTGGACTGACGACCACCAGGTCGGCGGTCACCCGCCTGGCCACAGCGACGCTGTTGTCCATCGCTCCCTGTCGAATGCCAAGCTGGACCAGCATCAGCATGACCGCCACGACCACTCCAGCGGCAGCGACAGCAAGTTTCACCTTGTTGTGGCTCAACTGATACCATGCGAGTAAAAAACTGGAATACATGTGTTGCGACAGTGATTGAATGAGTAAACGCTGCGATGTGTACGCCGGAACTCACGCCGTTCGGTCCGGCCTGTCAGAATCCGCGACTAGTGCTTAACACGGGTTTTGCCCGCAACCAGAGTAAAACGCTAACGAATGCGAGCCGTTTCTGAAGTCACCTCGAGGTTACTGCTGTGGATGTCCGGTCCTGCTGTCGATGGCTTCAGGCAAATACTGATTTCAACCCGAGCATTCGACAGTCGAGCCACGCCTTCGAGATGTTCGGCATGCAGGTCCAGTCGAACTTCCACAACGCGCGCATCCGTGTCGCTGACCGGGTCATTTGTGAGCACAATCTTTCGCGCGACAATGTATCCGATTTCTACAATTCGCCCCGTGAGACGCTCTGACGATGAATCGAGTTTGATTTCTGCATCCATACCCACTTCGAGAGCAGCAACATCAGCTTCAAAAACTTCTGCCACAGCCTGCATCTGACGCACGTTGCCCAGTTCCAGAATGCCGACGTCACTCACGCGCTCGCCAGGGTGCGTATGAATTCGCAGAATTCGTCCTGCGACAGGTGCCCGCAATCGGGAGGCATCAGCATCCGCTTCCGCTTTCACAACAGCCGCTTCCGCTGCGCTCACCTCGTTTTCCGCCACAAGGATATCGACGTCGCGAATCTCGCGCAGACTCGCCAGTTGAGCCGACGCACGTCGCATCTCCAGTTGCAGGCGGTCATACTCCCACTGCATCTGATCAACCATTTCGATCGTGGTCGCATTTCGCTTCTGCAACTCCTGCTCTCGAGACAGTTCACGCCTGGCGACCTTTGACTGTTCTTCAGCCAGTGACACAGCAGCCTGCTGAGCTTCAATGTCGCCAGTCTTGACGCCGGCTTTAATCTGCAGTAATCTGGCCTGGGCAGCTCCCAGTCGTGCCTGCGATTCTTTCAAGGCCGCAACTCGTCGAGCCTGGTTGTCAAGGATCGCCAGCGTCGCACCTGACTCAACCTCGTCGCCCTCGTTCACCAGCAACTGTTCGACGATCGCTCCTTCGTTTCCGGATTTCGGCATCAGTTGCAATATACTGCCAGCAGGCTCCAGTCGTCCCAAAGCATAAACATGCGTCCGGAGTGGTGGCTGTGACGACTCGCTCGCCGTCGTTGAAATTGCGGCTGCACGTGACCTGATGTAGATGAACGCAATGACCACGCCTGCAAGAATCGTTAGCATCACCAACCAGATTCTGCGACCGGAAGAAGTGCTCGCTGCTGAAGCAGTGGAATTCATTGAATTCCCCTGTGAGTACTGCCTGCATCGCTCAACAGACGGCCCTGAGGCAGGTTCGATGCGACCGCGCCATCTTCCAGCTTCACCCGAATCCTCGCTCGCAGAGTCTCACCCACTTGCGCAATCATCGGATCGTTGCTGTCAATGAGTCCCATGAACTGCCACAGAAACAGGCCATCAATCGCCAGCCAGACAAGGATCTGCTCCATGCCTTCATTCGGGTCACTCATAAATCGCTTGCGCATGCGAGTCGCAAGGTCTCGAAGTGGCAGCATGGCGGCCGGACTTGTGACGGCTCCAGCCAACATCGCCATAAAGAAACGACTCAAAACATCGGAAGAAATCTCTTCGACATCCGTCCGCCTGTCAGGTGCTGCTGACTCGGGAAACAAACAATCCAGCATACATCGAGCCCACCGCAGGCGTGGCTCCGGATCATCGATCACCCGACGCATGAGCATCGTTTCACATTGCTCACTAAAGTAGTCCACCACACCCCGAACCAACTCATCTTTGCTCGGAAAGTGGTACATGACGCCACCCTTGCTGATCCCGGCCTGCTTTGCCACATTCTCCAGTGTCATCGCCAACAAACCGTCACGGATTGCGAGCTGCATGGCCGCTTCGCAGATTTTGTCTTTCGTAACCGTCGTCGCCATTGTGAAATTCCAACCGCAAGGTTTTTTTTACTTTACCGCCGGGTTTGTGATTGGTAACTCACATTTTCATGGGTTTTAGCGCTTTTTTGTAAACCGGAATTGAGTGAATGCAACAACTGTGTCCGAATGAGTTTGTTTCACCAGCGCCGTTTCCTTCGGGGCGGCCAGTTGGTGAACTTGTCAGGTGTGACCAGCTTCAGCGAAAATACACCGAGGGCTGACGCAAGCGGCTCGCCGAATCTGCGAGTTGCTTGTCACAACCTACAGGATTCGCCGTATCGACAACTTTCGGACCATGAACCGTAAACAGCGGTCGCTTGTGTCTCGCAGTGTGACCGGCGTAATATCAACGAGTGTTTCGATCGAACTCAATTCACACACGGCACGATCTGAATTGGGGCCGAGCGAGCACTTTGTTACAGCTGGCTATATTTTTGTCAATCAGGATGTCCGCGGACGATTTGCATCCGAAGGCACGTTCATGCAGGTGACGCCACACTTGCCAAACCATAACGGTCGCATCGGCATGTACGGAATTTCCTATCCCGGCTTCTATGCGGCTGCCGGCATGATTGACGCGCATCCGGCACTCAAGGCGGTCTCGCCGCAGGCACCCGTCGGTGACTGGTACTTTTACGACGGTACTTTGACGACTTTCCCGAAGATAGCGATGGCTTGAAACACGTTGTCCTTCATGCGGAAGTTGGCACCCACGACGGTATCGCTGACCATATTGTATGTCTGTCGATCAGTCACCCGGCTATCACCCGATGGTGCTGCTGGTTTCTCATTGTCCAACGCAGCTTTTTCCTGCTCTGACATCCCACAACTCCTGCATTTCGCATTTACTCAACAATTCGAATGCACGAAGGCCCCGGTAGTTCCACTGGCTCGCCAGCCGATGCCAGCATTCCTGTGTCCGCATTGATTCGGAAAACCGCAACATTGTTGCCGGGCATATTGGCACACAGCAGCAGGGTTCCGTCTTTGGTAATCGCGAGGTTCTGCGGCCCTTTTCCAAGGCTCGCCTTGATCTCGATGAGACTCAGCGTGCCATCATCAGCGATGCGATACGCAGCGATACTGTCGTGGCCTCGATTGGTACCGTACAAGTATTTGCCACTGGGTGTGATCCTGAGGTCTGCCGTGTGACTTATGCCTGCGAAATCCGCGGGCAGCGTTGAAATCGTCTGGCGTTCGGTCAGTAATCCGGATTCAGAAACGAAATCAAACAGCGTCACCGAATTCTTCAGTTCGTTAATTACGTACATCAACTTCCCGTTCGGATGAAACGTCAAATGCCGCGGACCGCCTCCGGGAGGTGTACGCACGAACGATGGGTGATTCGGCGTGAGTTTCGCCGTCGCCGGATCTAATACGTAGCAGACAATCTGATCAATTCCAAGATCTGCGGAGTACGCAAAGCGGTTGTTCGGACTGATGACAAAGCAATGTGCATGGGGCTCCTTCTGTCGCGCGGCATCAATACTCGAACCCTGATGCTGCACGAACGAAACCGGCTCCGAAAGCGATCCATCAGCCTTCACCGAATATGACGCCACGCTGCCCGTTGAGTAATTTGCCAGCAGCACCGTCCTGCCGGTCGCATCCACGTCCAGATAACACGATGCGGTGCCTTTTGTCGATTGGCGATTGAGTGGGTTGAGCTTTCCGGATCGGCCTTCGATTCGGAACGCCGCGACTTGCTCGTTTTCTGTGCCGCCAAAAGTCGGAGCATAGATCGAATAGAGAAATCGGTGATTCGGCGACACCGCCATGAAGAATGGATTCTCTACACCAGCCGTCCGGTGCAACGGCTTCAGAGTTCCCACTTTTTCATCCAGCGTATACGCCTGAATCGCACCTTGCTCGCCGGAGGCAAATGAGGAAACAAAAATCAGTGGATCCTCAGCGACAGTAACACCGTGTTGTGCCATCAGCGTGACGCCTGCGATCACGAAACTCAGTTGGAAAATATTACCGATGCCCATGATTTTGTTTCCTCGAGTTGAATTCGGTCACTTCTTCGACTTGGCCACATGTTGATCGATCAGGACAGGGTTTCCATCCGGATCGAGAAGCATCAAGCTGGCGGGCCCTGTGGTTGACTCGTCCGCTGCGGTCGCCAGCACCAGGCCCTGATCCTTGAACGCCCGCTGAATTTCTCGGACGTCATCGAAGTCAGGTAAGGTGGCAGCACTGCGGTCCCAACCGGGGTTGAACGTCAGGATGTTCTTGTCGAACATCCCTTGAAACAGACCGATCGTGGATGTTTCGTTCTGCATGATCAGGTAGTTCTTCGGGTTTCCGCCGAAGACTCGAAAGCCTAGCTTTTCATAAAACGCGCGGGATGCAGCAAGGTCTCTGACTGCAAGACTCACCGAAAAATTGCCGAGCCTTAATCGAGACTTTTCTGCCGGGGGGCGGCTTTCTTCTTTCGACGCAGGTTTCGCTCGCGTGAGTACAAACTCCGCTCCCTTGTACTCGGCCGCGCCCGCGAACGACATCCACGATTCGATCACACACTTGTCCGGCCCTTCGTGCCGGATCACGTCGCGTTCGGTCGCCTTGGCGCCCATGAGCATGTACTCGCCCGTGAGTTCCATCGAAACTCCCTTTTCTTCATCCGGAATGGCTTTGCCGCGCACCACGATCATGGGCGACTCCGAACTGGCCATGCGCACTGTCTCATAAACGCCGGTGGTCGCGTTGAAGTTTGTGTAGGAGAGAGTGGACCATGCCTTGTTTCCCATTTCCGGTCCGAATGTGCCTTCGAATCCCTGCTCCAGGTACATGCCGCCAACCGCCATCCGGGCTGTAACGACCGCGCGGCTCATGATCGGTTGGCTGCCGGGGCGCAGCCAGAGTGAAACGGCTGCATCCCATGTTCCTTCGTCAGACTTGAGAACCTCCAGCCC
>JAYUVA010000101.1:0-5737 GCA_043754375.1 Candidatus Kuenenia sp.
GTGCGTTACGCTCCGCCCATGAAACATTCAAATCGTAATACCATTTGTTTCACCCTCAGCGCGTTGCTGGTGATTGAACTAATCGTGTGCCTGCAGTATCGTGGGCCTGCTGTGATCTCGGAGCGGGACGCGGATGCGTTCGCCGCTGCCGGAGTGCCAACGTTTTCAGCAGAACGTGCGTTCAAGATTCATCAGCAGTTGTTCGATGGCACAACACATCCTGCTGGGTCGTCTCAGAACGATGCCGTGCGAGATCGATTGGTGCATTTGCTGAAGGAGCATGGCTGGCATGTTGAAATTCAGTCGGCTTGGGTGGATGGTCGTGAAGGGGACTCGCCGCTGCGGTTGCATAATGTGATTGCACGGCGACCGGAACAGGTTGGCCTTTCACTGCAGCCCTTGATATTGGCGACGCATTATGATTCCTGCCGCTTTGGTCCGGGAGCCGGGGATGCAGGCAGTTGCGTTGCCGCTGTCGTCGAAGCCGGTCGGCTTCTGACGCTGCAAACCGATCTGCTGAAGCGACCAGTCTTGCTGCTTTTCACCGATGGCGAAGAAGCCGGGTTGCTGGGAGCGATCGAATTTGTCAGATCGCACCCAGTGTCGCGGCAGCGGCCTCTGGTGCTGAATTTTGACGCACGAGGCACCTCAGGTCCTGTGGTCATGTACGAAACTCATTCGGGGAATTCGATCGCTGTTGACGAATGGATCAACGCGATTGCGCGGCCTCGGATTACTGGCTCATTGTTTACGGCTGTCTATCGATCGATGCCGAACGGGACGGACTTCAGTGTGTTTCAGAAGGCTGGATGGCAGGGATTCAATTTCGCGATTATTGACGGAGCGCACCGATATCATCAGCCAGATGACACGTTCGCCAACCTGGATCCTCGCAGCGTGCAGCATTTCGGCGAACAGGCCTTGAGGTTGTCCACGCTCATTGCCGGCAACACCAATGATTTGGCTGCGACGAAAGAGGATGCGGTGTTCTTTGACGTACTCGGCCTGTTCGTGGTTCACTATCCTGTCTCGTGGTGCCTTCCGATCCGGTTCGCACTGCTGATTGTTTCCGTGCGTCTCTACGGACGCCATGTCTTGCGGCGCGAGGTCCTGAGACAATCTCTTTTAGTCTGGCTCACGATGCTGATGATTGTGACGGCGGCTCCTGTTGTGGGCTGGATTCTCAGCGCTTGTATTCAAAGCACGATGATTTTGCCACGTCCATTTGTCTGGTACGGCCATGGATTATCGTTTGCGATGTGGTGCCTGTGTCTGCTCATGGCGTGGAACATCGGACATTGGATGCTGCGTCGCATTGATCAACGTGTCGTGTGGGATGCGTTCTGGCTGGGGCAGGCAATGACCTGCATGTTCGTATCCATTTGGGCACCGGAATTCAGCCACCTGCTGTCGATCCCCGGCGGCATGGCAATCGTGCTGACTCTGACGGTGAGATCCATTTCGCTTCGAACGCTGCTGGCAACGGCTGGTGCTGGGATCATTTTAATTCCCGTGCAGCATCTTCTTTCGATTGCGCTCGGTCCCTCAGCCGGACTATTGCTGTTTCCCACATTTGCACTGATCGCAATGCCGATGCTGCCGGCGATGGGAAAACCCAACTCCGTAGCTTGACTCTCCGAGTCGAGCGATTCGCTGTACCAGGCCCTCGACCGTAATGTCTGTCTCGGAGTCGATTGAAGGTCAGTCGATCCACCTTTATCATTTCCGACACACGATTCCGCCGGAGACGGATCTTTCGACTTTCCGAAACAGGCAGAGACGAGGGAAACGTGGCAACTTCAAATCTGCACTAAGGACTTCTGTCAAATGCAAAATCGCTGTCGGATACTTTTACTGGCGTGCGCAATGTTTCTCGTCCCCATCACGACGGACGGGGCCGATCCGTTGCCGTCTGAGTCAGACACGAGCAGTAGTTTGTTGGTCGGCGTTGCCGAGACAGACATTACACCGCCGGTCGGTTTCCCGATGGCTGGTTACTATCACGAACGGCTGGCCGAAGGGACGATTGATCCGCTCAAGGCCAAGGCCATCGTCTTTCGTGATGGTGACACGGTCGGCGCTCTGGTGGTCTGTGATCTGATCGGCATCGCCACCGATCTGTCGCGCGAAGTTCGACAACGAGTCTCCGAAAAGACCGGCATCCCGGAGAATAATATCGCGATCTCGGCAACCCACTCGCACACCGCTCCGGACTATATGAAGGAACTGTATCTGTATCTGGGCAAAGAAAAACAGGAGGAACTGCGGCTCAAATACATCGAAAAACTGATCGGCGGACCGGTGGAAGCCATCGTGCAGGCTTACGCCAACGCGAAACCCTCGTCGCTGGCCAGCGGCTCAGCGACGCAGGCGACGCCGGTCTCCTTCAACCGCCGATTCGTGATGCGGGACGGCAGCGTGCAGACATGGCAAGCCTTGTCAAATCCTGACGTCGTGCGTGCTGCGGGCCCGATTGATCCTGAGATCGGGCTTCTGGCAATTCGTAATCCGGAGGACGGCATAACTCGCGGCATCCTCAGCAACTTCGCGCTGCATCTGGATACTGTCGGGGGCATGCGATGGAGTGCTGACTATCCGTTCTTCATCGAGCGCACGCTCCGCAAAGGCTGCGGCTCGGATGTCATTTCGATTTTTGGTACCGGATGCTGCGGCGACATCAACCACGTCGATCCATCGACGACCGTCAGGAACAAAGCAGATTTTATCGGTGATTCCATCGGTACATCGATCAGCAACCAGCTCGCAAAACTGACGCCGATTGAAAATGCCAGGCTGGTTGTCAAATCGGATGTCGTGCAGTTGCCACTCGAAGACGCGACTCGTGAAGAGGTCGAACGTTCGGTGCAGCTCGTGGATCTGGCCAATCATGGCGGCAAGGTGGAGTTCCTTGAACACGTCACTGCTTACAAGAAGCTGATTCTTGATCAACTGCGTCATCGTGAACCGTACACGAAAACCGCCGAACATATCACATGGGGTCTGAGTCGCTCACTGGCTGGGATTGGAGAAACACTTCCGGTCAACATGACCGTGATGACGATTGGCAACGACGTGGCGATCGTGTGTTTGCCCGGCGAGGTGTTTGTCGAACTGGGACTGGCGATCAAAAATGGATCGCCGTTTCGCACGACAATCGTTGTCGAACTGTCGAACGCGGTGGAATCCATTTATATCCCGCATCGGGCAGCCTATGCCGGAGGAAGCTACGAGGTCACCAATTCTGCCGTCCAGCCGGGTAGCGGCGAGATGCTGGTCGAGACCGCTCTGACGCTGCTTCGCGCAGCAGCCTCGGAATCTCAAACACGATGACAGTACGAAGTCAACACCTTTGGCGTTGATGCCGGGGCTTTCCATTTTTAAAAAGCAACGCATATGAAGTTTTTCCGCTATCGTCGCCTTTCTTGGAAAACGCTTCTTGGGCTAACGAAAGCAAAGAAACAGCTAAACAAAGAGTTGGGAATCACTGCTTTACTGAAACCATTTCGATGGTGGACCAACCAGAAACGCACGCTGAAGCGAAGCCTGGGGTACGAGTCGTCAACAGGACGCCTTTTCCGCCTTGGATTCCCGAGGCCGGGTGGTTGCCTATTGACGATCCTCGGCGGTGCCATGCTGACAACTCTGGCCCTTGTTATCACAGCTATTTAGTGTGCGCTGGCCTTGGCGACACAGAGTTCGTGAAGAAGTAGTGTCACACCACAGGAGTCTGAAAAGTCCGGCAGTTTTCACTTCGTTCCAAAAATCAGCAGGACGGCATGTGAATACTCTCTCTTCATTTTCGAACAGATTGCAAAGTCACAGACATTTATGACCTTTTCGAGGAGTAGTGCTGGTGATCCCTGAGAACAGTGGATTCTTCGTTGGCTGGGGAACTTTGTCCCTGATCAATGCCGGTTTGGCCCAGTCAAAGGGGCGGAGCGGACTTTTGTGGTGGCTCATCTCGTTATTCGGAGGACCGATCGCTACATTCCTGATCGTTGTCTTGCCGAGAGAATCAAAGATTTCATGATTCATGTGCAGATTCGCATTGAGACACAGTTCTCTCTATCGCAGATCGCAAAAACAATGACCTCAGAGAATCCATTTCGCATTGCTGTTGTCGTCGTGATGGTTCTCACGTTGAGATTTGGGCTTCAAGGCATCCGTTCTACGTCACGGCGGCATTGCTCATGGCATCTGTGACAGTCTTGGCGGTGAATTGGCTGATCGGTGCAGGCAGTGTGCTTGTTCTGGCTTTGCTCGCTGTTCGCACTCCGAAAGAGGAACAAATGCTGATCGAGCGTTTCGGTCAGCAGTACCGCGACTACATGGCGAAGACTGGAAGGTTCTTCCCCCGAATTTCGAACCACCAGTAGCGAACGTGAATGTGAGCGGCAGCAAACCGAACACTCAAATCGTAGATGACCAGGACGACTGGTTCTGGAACCATCAATGAGAACACAAATATGACTCGATCAAAGAAATCCTGGACCTCGACCAAACGTAAGATGTCAGCGGTGATCTCGGAAATCGCGGCAGGCTTCCTGGGAGTGGGTGATACGATTGGAGAGAGGCAGAATCGTCTGAACGCCGCC
This sequence comes from Candidatus Kuenenia sp., assembly GCA_043754375.1. GTDB lineage: Bacteria > Planctomycetota > Planctomycetia > Planctomycetales > Planctomycetaceae > SXXK01. The sequence goes on from JAYUVA010000101.1 coordinate 4,596, forward strand.
TGCACCGCTTGGAATATGGCCTGCGGATCACCTGAGATTCGACAGCGACAACTTGAGCAATACCGACAAGGATACCTGCGATTCAACCCTGCCACCTCTCCTGCCGCTTTGGCCAATATCCTCAAGGACATGGAATTGCTGGTTGAACGGAAGCTGAACCTTTTCCCAGATGACAAACGGCCGATCGTCGATGCCGAGGTCGTGAAGGTCGGTAACAACTTCCGCATCGAAGTGGCATCTGCGACTTTTCAGTGACGGAAAAGGAACACCAACCGAGCAACAAGAGAAGCAAAAAAAGAAGCAGAAAAAGAATCCGGCATGACGAACCACGAAATACACCAACCACACGAAAATATCGCAGCAATGCTCCCCTGTGTTTCTTTTTCGTGCTACGAACGATCAGCATCGTCGCGTGACACAAAGAAATCTGTCGGCGGACCTGTCGGCGCTGCAGCCGCATTTTTGACCACGGATGTCCCAGCGCGGGCTTCGCCCGCAACCCAAAGTAGCCATCACGCTCCGCCGTGATGAGCATTTGTCAATCGACACTCATCTGCCGAGACAGAATTCCACGATCAGCCTCGTTGCATAGCGTTGAAGGACGACCAGCGCGGGGGCTTCATCCATGTGGCCCAATTCAAGGCTCTGTACGGCGGAGCGTGACGGCTACTTTGCGATTTTGCCCGTCACCGAGGCCGAACCCTGGTAAGGAAGAAGTTTACGCACGAGAACAACTTCTGCAAACCGCCGCCTGATAATCTTCGCGCCACAACAAGAAATTAACTGTGAGTAGTACGGATCACACGGATGAGCTGCAGTATGTTTATCTGTGCAATCCGCGAAATCCGTGGTTAAAATCGCTTTCCGCAGAATAACCTTATTGTACCGGCAAGCTGACGCATGCCGCTCGCCAATTGTCTCACTCATAACCGCGCAGAGTATGGTCCTGTCGCTGCAGGTGGAAGTGTCGGAAGCACTCCGCCAGATGGTCGTTCACCAGCCCGACTGCCTGCATAACGGCATAGCAGATCGTGCTGCCGACGAAACGGAAGCCTCGCTTCTTCAGGTTTTTACTCAGGGCGTCTGACTCCGGCGTGCGGGCGGGCACGTCCTTCATCGACTTTCGAGCGTTCTGAATGGGA
>JAYUVA010000102.1:0-4940 GCA_043754375.1 Candidatus Kuenenia sp.
GATTCAGGCCTGAAAGGCCGACACAGTCGCCAGTGTGCCGGCCCTTCAGGCCTCTGATTATTGGTTCTCGTTTTCCGGTGGCTCACGCCACCGGCATTGGATATGTCGGCCCTCCGGGCCTGAAACGCGCAACTTCAAAAGCGACGGCCTGCGGTGTCTTCTTCTGCGCGATGTCGTTGTCACCGGCGTAGATCACGATCACTGCGGGCTTCACCGGGGCGACGATGCGTTCAAAGAAAGGTTCCCTGTCAGTTAAAATTGAAGGTTTGATTGCTGCGTTGGCCATTGACCACTTCGTCCCATGCCCGGAACTGTTGCGTCACGCTTTTCGAGCGTAAGACGAAGAAACCCGCCACTTCGTAGCCTTCCGCGAGCACCAGTGCAAATAATCCAGCCCCGACAATAATCCCAATTGCGACTGCCGGAGCCATCTGCGCTCCGCCAGCCGCCATTTGCTGTTGGACCTGGTCGTACTGAGCGACCAGATTGATGGCTACGATGAACGGTCGGATGAGCAGTGATCCCACACAGTACGCGAGAAATGTGCTGCGGCCTGACATTGTGCCACTTAAAACCCGGATGCCACTGTAGATCAACCAGAATGTCAACAGCAGCTGAATTCCTGTTCCAATCCATTGCAATGGGCCAGGAACGGGAATCGGTTGTTGAGAAATTTCTTCAAATTTTTCACGCAGGAACAGCATCATGATCAGTCCAAATCCCTGACCAAGCAGTGACATCGCACCGAAGACAAGATTCAGGATCCCAAATACTGTCGCCATCGTGGGCTTGGATGGCGGGCGTTGAGGTGCCGCATATTGAAAATCCTGCGGCGGTGAAAACGGATTATTTGAATCGGGGTTCGACCCGAAGGGCTGGCTCATTGCAGAGGGCCTTATAAAACAGCGTGGCTGTCGAAAAGTTGACAGAAAGTTAATATCCTGATGAACGGAGTCAGAATCAACTCCCGCAGTCTGGCATGATGCATGCCTCGCGGCAAGGAAGTACAACGTATTCATCATGCTCAATTCGCTTCCCATCGATACTGTTCTGCCGCAGATCGTGGCCGCGCTACAGGATTCGAACTCCGTCGTCCTGCGGGCTCCGGCCGGTGCTGGCAAGACGACGCGCGTACCGCCGACAATTCTGCGGACTCTGACAACAAAGCATGGGCAAATCCTGGTGTTGGAACCACGCCGGATTGCCGCTCGCACGGCGGCACGTCGAATGGCGTTTGAACGAGGTGAACAGGTGGGCCGGACAATTGGCTACCGCGTTCGCTTTGAAGAATCCGTCAGCCGCGACACGCGGATTCTGGTTGTGACTGAAGGCGTGCTGTTACGGCGGCTGCAGGACGATCCGTTTCTGGAAGGCATCGCCGTCGTTGTCTTTGACGAGTTTCATGAACGACGCCTGGACAGCGATCTGGCGCTGGCGATGGTGCGCCGAGTCCAGCAGACCGTGCGTCCGGATCTCAAAATTGTGGCGATGTCGGCGACACTCGACCCCGCCGGCATTTCCCGCTATCTCGCTGATTGTCCGATCGTTGAGAGCGCGGGACGGCTGCATCCGGTTCGCATCAGCTACCTGCGTCGGGTGCAGCGTCAACAGATCGCAGAACTGGCGACGGACGGCATTGAACAGGTACTGCACCAGACGGACGGCGACGTCCTCGTGTTTCTCCCTGGCGTAGGTGAGATTCTGCGGACTCACCGCGAACTGGACCACCTGGTCCGACGTCACAATCTTGCCGTCTTCAAACTGTTTGGTGACATGACCCCCGAGGACCAGGACCGTGTGCTTGCTCCATGTGATCAGCGAAAAATTATCTTATCAACCAATGTGGCCGAAACTTCTGTGACAATCGAAGGCGTCACGGCCGTGGTGGACACGGGTCTGGCCCGGCAAATGCATTTTGACGCGAATATCGGACTGAATCGTCTGGAACTCACGACCGTTTCAAAGGCGTCCGCCGACCAACGTGCGGGGCGTGCCGGAAGAACAAAGCCAGGAATTTGTCTGCGATTGTGGGAAGAAGCGGCGCAACGTTTTCGTGCGGATTTCGAAGTTGCCGAGTTGCATCGGGTCGATCTGTCCTCCGCTGTTCTGCGACTGTATGACTGGGGTGAAACTGACATTGCCGCATTCCCGTGGTTTGAAGCTCCGCCAGCCGCGTCTGTTGAGCACGCGCAGAAACTGCTCCAGCTTTTGGGGGCGATTGACAATGTCGGAATTACGCGCCTGGGCCGACGGCTGGTGCGATTTCCTCTCGCGCCGCGAATTGCCAGACTGCTGGTGGAGGCTCAACAGTTTGGCCAATCGGACCGAGCTGCACTCATGGCAGCTCTGCTGTCCGAACGTGATCCATTTTCTGGCAGCCAGCGCGATCTTCGGCCGGATCGTGGCCCAACCATCAGAACGACCGCCGTGCATCGGTCACGTTCAGATGTGCTGGATCGGCTGCACGCCGTTGAAGATTATCTGGCAACTGGACAAAGTCATTCGAACTGCGGCGAAATCAATCGCGGCGCGGTGACGACGTTGACTCAGGTGGCGAAGCAACTGACGTCGGTGCTGTGTGATGATTCCTTGACGGGTGATCAATCAGCGGCGAACAATGCAGTCACGTGCATCGATCCGGATCAAGCGCTGCTCCGTGCACTGGTTGCCGGGTTTCCTGATCGAGTTGCGAAGCGGCGTGATACAACCGGAGAACGAGGACTGATGGTTGGTGGTCGCGGCGTTCGGCTGGGCCCCCGGTCTGCGGTAACGAAATCGCCGCTATTCCTGTGTGTTGATATTGACGGAGCGGGACCAGAAGCCACCGTTCGACAGGCTTCGGAAGTGCTGCGTGAATGGTTGCCGGAGTCGTTAATTCGTGTCCGTGATGAACTATTTTTTCATCCGACGCAGCGGCAGGTTGTCGCGCGGCGTCGCGTATCGTTCGACGATCTGGTCCTGGAAGAGACACCTGCCGCGATTGTCGATCCGATTGCTGCTGCGGACGTATTGTTTCAGGCGAGTCAGTTTCAAATGGAATGCGTCATGCCGCACGACGACGATGAGTTCAGCAGTTTTGTGGCCCGCAGTGGCTGCCTCCGTGGCTGGATGCCGGAACTGGCACTGCCGCCGTTTGACGAAGAGCTGCTGCGGAATGTGCTGCGTGATCTTTGTCCGGGGCGACGAGCCTTTTCCGAACTTAAGGCGGCTCCGTGGCTCGCGGCGCTGCAATCGAGACTTAAATATGCCGTCGTGCAGAACATTGAGAGGGAAGCTCCGGAACGTATCACTGTCCCAAGCGGCAGTCGCATTCGACTCATTTATGAGACCGGCCGTCCCCCGGTGCTGCCCGTCCGTATTCAGGAAGTATTTGGATTGAAGCAGACGCCGCGGATCGCCGGTGGACGCATTCCGGTCCTCCTGCATCTGCTTGCCCCGAACATGCGACCGCAACAGGTCACGGACGACATTGCCAGCTTCTGGGCGAACACCTATCCCGACGTCCGAAAAGAACTCAAACGCCGCTACCCAAAACACGCCTGGCCCGAAAACCCACTGTCCGCACCCGCCGTGAAAAATGGTCGAAATCAGTAGGGCAAGGTGACAACCTGCCGCAACCGTTTGAGCGCAGACAACCCCTCAAATCAGAATCCAGCACAGAATGACGCCGACCAGCACCAGTGCGGTGCAGATGACCCATTGAGGTTGAGTTGAGGATTTGTCGAGCTCGCGGGACGGGATTTCGCCGCACCGCGGGCATTGGTAAATGATTTCCAACATTTCGAAGCCGCAACGAGAGCACAAAATAGTCGGTTCAACGTCATCGCCGAACTCGTTATCAAGTTCCGAGTAGACGTCGTCATCATCCAGAAATTCATCGTCCGGGTCATCATTGAAGCGTGGCATGGCACAATCCTCGCACGATCCATGCGGTCAGTTCTGCGTCGCTGCATTCGCCATTGTAGTGATGTGAGCTTCGGGCTCAATGATCGAAATCTGAAGTCGTGCGGCATCATCAGATTCGATGATCAGCGTACCGACATCTTCCGAACACTCGAAGCACCGGAAGCCCGTCCCGAGCAGCGGGAATCGTGCATTACTGCCGGCTACCGGGAGCCGGTCTGTGTGCAACATCTGGTTCTCGCCGGACGTTGCGGCCTGCGTTGCGGACATCGTGGCCAGCGAAAGTGTCCAGTCTCGAAACACGTCAGCGAATGGTTCCTGAGCCAGATCCTCAATTTGGCGATCAAGCGTTGCCGGTGAACGCAGGAACTGCTCCAGAGCTTTCGAGGATGAAAACCACGGCGCCAGAAACAATGTCGCGGCTCCGCGACTTCCGCTTCGACGTTCTTCCAGACTCAGAACATCCTCCGCCGCCACAATTGGACTGCATGCGGGATTTGCAAGAAAATCATCCAGCCTGCGTCGGAAGTTTTCAGACATTCCTGCCGCACCAACGTCTGCATCGCCGCATTGCAATTCCACGAAATGAGCCACCGCTTCGTTGAGCCATGACGGGACCTGCAATCCTGCGGGTTGACTCCCGAATTCGGCGGGATCAGCAGCAGCGTCAATCGACTTGTCGGCGCGCATGGAGCATATCGCTGCATGAGCTATTTCGTGAGACAACAATGCGGCCAATTCGGCGGTCGGCAATTCGAAAACATTCGGGTCAATGTAAACAATATCGCCACAGAAGTCTGAATCGCTCCGAAAATCGGTCTCTCGAATACAGCCATGGATCGGAGGGATTTCAGATGCCCGCCTTCGGCGGCGATCGAGATCTGTGACGACGATGGACAGTTTTTGATCGTGGTCAACATCGCTGATCGCCCCAATCCATGCGTCCACAATCGGGAGGGCGCGAAGTTCGACCGCGGACGTCAACGGTTCTGACCAGGCTTTGATGTGTTCAATCCCTGGAGATTTCACCAGACTTC
>JAYUVA010000103.1:0-5339 GCA_043754375.1 Candidatus Kuenenia sp.
CGGACAGGAATCTGGAAACTGCGGCCGGGATTCCGTGCCGCATGTCCTGGATTGTGCCGATTCACCTGCTGCTTTACTACCGCTCAAACGAAAAGAGGCAATGTTCGAAAACATCGCCTCTTTCGAGGTTCATCGCAATTCGTCCGAGGCCATTTCGAACGCTCGGCGATTACTTGAAGATTTCGCCTGGGTCGTTGCATACGATGGACAGGTTTTGGTCACAGTCGCATGCGTCAGCGCGGTCCGTGTAAGAAGCACCGAATGTACGAGCCTTGAACCGACCATCACCTTTGCTGCTGGCAAAGCCAGAAATCTGATACGACTGGTTCAGATTGCCGAAGGCACTTGACAGGTCGCTCAATTCAGCGACGATGGCACACTGCAGTTCGACCAGACCGACAATCATCCCGAGAACCAGAATGGTTCCCACAAGCACGATTTCAGCAGACAAAATTACACCCGATTCATCGTTCCAGAGAGTCTTCAACATGTGTGTTTCTTTCGTGTTTTTTTGAGAGAGAGTGACGAGAGAGATGAGAGATTTGGATAGGCCTTGCTTATCCCTTTGAGACCAATTGAGAAGTTGGTCCCGCCTGAATTGATATCTGCGTCATGGCCGTTCAGCAGAATAACCCGGGCATTGTCCTGCGCATTGAACTCAGGTTGATCTGCATCCGCAGGATCGCTTAAGTCCCTCCAGAACGTTGCTCCGCACACGTCTGGAAAATCAGTCCACTCAGGACTGCAACACGCCTTGTTCCACAGGGAAATTGCCTGATCATCAAGTCGCGGGGAGCGAACGGCGTTCCGGTGGATCAGGTGGACCGGCGTTTTCGAGTGCGGCATCGAGTCGCTTTGCGTAAGTCGATGCCATCAATGGGGATGCGACTGCAGTAAGTATTCGCAGGGCGGCAACGCATTTCCATTTTTAACGGATAGCGCAAAGCAGTCTATGAGTTGCAGCTTATCAACACGTCAATGCTGCTAAACATCAACAATGTGTTTTGCACGGCAGAAACGAATTTTCCGGGCAAATAATGTCTCCGGAATCTCTGCTACGATCGGCCTGCACTATTCTTTAGAGAGCGGCAAACTCTCACTCCGACTGAGCAACGCACGCAGGCGGGACACAATCGGTCCGATGGAATTGAGTGACTTACCGAGTCGACCGGCGATTTCACGATATGTCAGTTCGTCCAGAAACAGCCAACGGGCAACCTGTTGCGGTTCCTGGGGCAGCTTTGACAGCAGCGATTCGACCTGATCACGCTGGTCCAGTTGCCGCACAGAACTGTTTTCTGATGACGCAGAATCGACCGCCGCCCGATGAGCGTTGATATGCCCCAGGGCGAACGAAAATCGATGTTCCGCCAGCTTACGAACAACAATCCTGCGGGCAATCACCCCGAGATATGTCGCCAATGAACATCGTCCCCGAAAACCTCTCAAAGCCGCCATGTCCCGCACCAGCAGCTCGGTCATCGTATCTGCGCACAGGTCTTCGGTGTCATCGACGTTGAGTTTCAGGCTATGGGCCTGGGCCGTGTGCTGGATGACCTGCACCACGAGTGGTGTGTACCGATCGACGAACAATTTCCACGCCCCGCTTTGAGCATTCAGCAGGTCGGTCAACAATTTGCGGTCGTGATTTGTCAGTGGCACGATTTCATCTCACAGAGAATTACGATCAAGCCCTCGAAAGTCAGCCTGAATACGCAGAGATTCATAATCTGGATGGAAGATTGACTGGAAAACGCAGTTGTTCGCGTTTGGCGTCTATGAAATGGGGAAACTATCGCATAAAACCCGAAATCAATCGACACTTTGCCCGAATATCCAAGCCCACTTGACTGCCGATCGCTTCGCTGGCAATTCTTCCGGATTGAAGCATGCTAACATTGTGCCAGGCAATGGTTCTGGAAACAACATGTGCATGCCCGGCTTGCAGCGGAATTTGCCAACGCCGGTTGGTTTGGCGAACTACAGGCGACTTTTCCGGAGAAATATCGTCACTGATTGATGCTACTTCCTCAATTCTGACGAGAGAATGACCGAAATCTCATGGTGATTTTTGGGAATGGCTGACCGTTTCAACGACTCGTCTCGCCACAGGACCGGTGAATTTTGCCGTAGACTGTCGAGACTCTGTCTCAATTTGCATCGTCTGATTTTCCATGCCCGACCACTCTGGAAAATGCTGAAAAGGATGTCATAAATCGCCGAAATTGATACCAAGGTTCGACGTTTGGCCATGGAGCGTGTATGTTTCGAATCGTTCGAATACATACACCTTGTATGATCACAACGGAACGAATGCGGAGTTTGGTAGCGAATTCTGTTTTAGCGAAGTTTTGTTTCGAATGCGTCTTGAATCATTTCGATTTTGATGAATGGATCGCCAGACCATCTGGCCTGAAAGGGTGTCACATGACTCATGTTGTTGCTGAGCCGTGCTTCAACTGCAAATACACGGACTGTGTTGTCGTCTGCCCGGTTGAATGTTTCTACGAAGGCGAAGCGATTCTTTTTATCCATCCGGAGGAATGTATTGACTGCGAGGCCTGCGTTCCTGAATGTCCGGTCGCGGCTATCTTCCATGAAGATAACCTGCCAGCTGAATGGTCAGACTACACCGCGTTAAATGCCGAAATGGCATCGCAGTGCCCGGTTATCACGGAGCAGAAAACTTCAATGGCAGAGACTCATGGAATCTGCACAGCGCCCAAGCGGTAAGCTGTTGGCCCGTGAAACTGAAATCCGGCGCGATCATGTTGCGCCGGATTTTTCGCTGCGCGCTGCAATGTGGCAATCAACCCAACGACGACGAATTCAGTCGCTTCCTCAGGTAGTTCGCCCGCACATTGTTGCGTTCCGCTGTTTCGAGGGTCTCGCCATGCAGCGTCTGGAGGTGCGCTGGCTGAGTGTGAATAAACAGCTCATTCACAGTCGCCAGATCCAGGTTGTCGATCAGTCCCTGTTGAATACCCATCCGCAGGCTCGACAGCAGGTGCATCGTTTCTTCAGAGCTGATTGACCGAGCACTCGTCAAAACGCCGAATGCGCGGGCGACCTGATCGTGCAGCTCCGCGCGTTTGTCGCGTACCAGCAGGTCACGGACGCGGCGTTCCCAGCCAATGATGTTGGAAACAACTTCTTTCACTTCCGCAATCAACTGCTCTTCGGACTTGCCCAGCGTCACCTGATTCGAAATCTGGTAAAAGTCACCCATCGCCTGACTTCCTTCACCGTACAATCCACGCACGGCAAGGTTAATCTTCTGGGCGGCCTGATGCACCTTTTGAATTTCCCGCGTTAATCGCAGGGCCGGAAGATGAACCATCACGCTCACACGAATCCCGGTGCCAACGTTTGTCGGACAGGCTGTCAGATATCCAAGTTGCGGATGAAACGCATAGGGAACAGTTTCTTCGATCTGATCATCCAGTGCATCGCATTCCATCCAGCAGTCGTCGAGCGCGAAGCCGCTGTGGAGTACCTGGATTCGCAGATGATCTTCTTCATTGATCATGACGCTGTGTCGTTCACCTTCGCTGATGGCCACAGCCCGCGGACCGTCACCTCGTGCGAGCTCCCGACTGATCAGCTGGCGTTCCATCAACATTTGACCATCCAGCGTGGAGAGCGATTCGATGTTCACGTGATGCACAGGGCGATGTTGAATTTCGTCCTGCATTGCAGACTTGACCATCTGTACAATCTGAGATCGGGCATCGGCGGAAGCGCGCGTCACAAACGCGAAGCCCGCGACATTCCGCGCCAGCCGCACGCGACTGGAAATGACAATGTCCGACTCCGGCCCGTCACCCCGCAGCCATTCTCCGCTTGTGCGTGCGAGTTCAGTCATGCAAAACGAGTTGTCTGGGCGTTCCGGACTCAACGCAAAGTATCCTTGAAAATCATTGAGACAGCACTTCGAGTTGTGCGGCTCAGTTCCTGAATTGTAGGAAGATTCCTGCTCCAGACAAGAAACTCCGGTTGCGGAGCGACCGTTAAAGTGCAGACATTCGCCAGCGCGTCCTGATCCAGGATGGACATCCATGTCCGTCGCATGGCAATTCCTACTCGGGCGGCGCAGCCTTCTTTTTCCTGCGAGGTTTCTTGGGCGTCTCTTCGCGCATAGCGTTTTCGAGCGCAGCGATTTCGTCGCGCAGCCGGGCAGCGGTTTCGTAGTCTTCCTCTTCGATTGCGTTTCGTTGTTCGTTGCGCAACTGGATGAGTTGTCCCTGTTCCTGAGTTCCTACAAGGGTACTTCGCGGGCGTTTGCCTTTGTGTTCGACGTCTTCGTGAATGTTCTCCAGAAGTGGCAAAAGTTCCGTCATAAACTCCGTATAGTCCTGGGAACAGCCGAAGCGTCCACTCTCGCGAAATTCGCTGAACGAAATTCCACAGTTCGGGCAACTTGCGGGCGAATGCGAATCGCCTATGAGTTCATCGAGTTTTGATGCGAGATCGGCAGCAATCGTTGGATTCTCGTCGTCTGGATTCTGTTCCAGGTATTCCCTGGCGCACGTATCGCACAGATGGACGATGGCCGCTTTACCTTCACGGATTTCTGTCACGTGCAGTGTGGCCGGTTTAGTACAACGTCGGCATTTTTTCATAGCGTTTTCTCGAGTGTTACAGATTCTGCACCGCACGGCGTTCACCGCCTGCGAAGTTGCGTCTGACAGATGATTGTGGTCATCATCTTCCCGGTTCCCGATGCCGGATGCAAGAGCCATAACACGGCAAACAGCGATGTTGCGGAGTGTCAGAACGCAGGGAAAGCCATGCATGGCAACTCAATCGGCTGTCCTGTGCACCGGTGAAACCACAAGTCGCAGGTTTCGCCTGTTCGGAATCTGACTTCCGGGGATGAAAGTCCGCTTGTGTGGTTGTCGCGAAACGTGCCGAAGAGCTAAGCTGCGTGCCTTGATCCCGGAGAATTTGTCAATCAAGTCAGGACACACCATGAGTTCAGCGTCCGTCGGCGGCGATGCTTCAAAAGATTTGCCAACCCTTTTTGGTCACCCTACCGGGCTGTTCACGTTGTTCTTTGCCGAAATGTGGGAACGCTTTTCGTACTACGGCATGCGTGCGCTGCTGGTCTTTTACATGACCAAAGGGTTTCTCGGCTACGGCGAAGGTGCGGCAAAAACTGTCTATGGAGCCTATACCGCTCTGGTCTACATGACGCCATTCATTGGTGGAATGTTGGCGGATCGCCTGCTCGGACAGCGGATTGCTGTGATCATTGGTGGTTTGCTGATGGCCGCCGGACACCTCCTGATGGGAGTCGAAAACACTAATGCATTTTACTTCGCAATGGCATTTCTGAT
>JAYUVA010000104.1:0-4888 GCA_043754375.1 Candidatus Kuenenia sp.
ACCTGCAGATTTCGGAACATCGACGCATATTCGCAGCCAATCACGCCGGCTCCATAAATGGTCATCGACTTCGGAGTTTCCGGAAGATCCAGAATTGTATCACTGTCGAAAACACGGGGATGACTGAAGTCAATCTCCGGCGGATGATAGGGACGTGAACCTGTGGCGATGACAAAATGCTCAGCATGCGCGATCGTGGTGCTGCCATCCTGATGTTGCACATGGACTCGATTGGCGTCGAGAAAACCCGCGTCACCGCGAAGAATTTCGACGTCGTTGCGGTCATAAAAACTGCGCCGCATCCCAATCTGCTGATCAATCACGGACTGCGCACTGCGGCGCAGGTCTCGGAAACTGACTTCCAGATTGACGCCCAACTGGCGAAACACGGGGGCCGAGTTGACGTCCATGAGTCGATAAATGGCCGCGCGGAGTGACTTGCTGGGAATCGTTCCCAGATGCGTACACGCACCGCCGATCTGCGGCATCCGTTCGATCACACCGACACGTTTCCCCTGCTTCGTCGCTTCCATGGAAGCGCCTTCTCCGCCAGGGCCGGTACCGATCACTATGACATCATACGTTTTTTCAACTGGCGTGTGCATGATTCAGTTTTCAGTTTTCAGTTTTCAGTTTTCAGTTTTCAGTTTTCAGTTTTTGGGTTTCAGTAGTCAGTAGGATATCAGAGTTCAAATTTGCGATTTCAGATCGAATCATTCTTTCGTCAGGCCGCTGTGCCGGAGCAGTGCGTTCGGGTCCGGTTCACGGCCTCGGAAATCGCGAAAGATGTCCATTGGGTGGCGACTGCCGCCCTGGGCCAGAATTGTATCGCGAAACCGACGACCTGTCTGTGCCACAAGTGTTTCATTGTCCAGGCCCGCATCTTCAAACGCACCAAAGGCATCGGCGCTTAAGACTTCTGCCCACTTGTAACTGTAATACCCGGCGGAATATCCACCGGCAAAGATATGCTGAAACGAACACAGAAAACGGCTTTCCGGCAATGGCGGCAACAGACTGGTGATCGACAACACGCGACGTTCGATATCAAACGGAGATTCTGATCCGTTCGGATCAAATCCATAATGCAGTGCCATGTCGGTCATGCCAAGCTGGAGTTGTCGCAGCATGACAGTTGCCGCGCGATATGTCTTCGACTGTCGCAGTTTCTGAAACAGGGCCTCTGGCAATGGTTCGCCGGTTTCGTAGTGGATGGCCATCTTCATCAGCGTCGGTCGGTGCAGACACCAGTTCTCCATGAACTGACTCGGAAGCTCGACAGCATCCCACTCCACACCACTGACTCCCGCCGCATCGCGGAAATCCACGGTTGTCAGCATATGCTGCAGTCCATGTCCGAACTCGTGGAACAGCGTTTCGACTTCTCGAAACGTCATGAGTGACGGAACATCGTCCGTTGGCGGCGTGCTGTTGCAAACCAGGTGAGCGACAGGCAAACGGATCCCTTGTGGAGTTACCGAACGTGCCATGCAGTCCGCCATCCACGCTCCGCCGCGTTTGTCTTTGGGACGGGAATACGGGTCCAGATAGAATCCCGCAATCTGCTGCTGCGATTCGTCAAAGACCTCATAGTAACGCACGTCCGGATTCCAGATCGGAGCTTTGTCAGCAGCGGACTTTGCGGTTATTCCAAACAGTCGATGGCAGAGTTCAAACAGGCCGTTGAGCACGCGATCCAGCGAAAGGTACGGTCGCAACTGCTCGTCGGTAAACGCGAAACGCTGTTCACGCAGTCGTTCGGCCCAGAACGCGACATCCCAGTGCGACAAAGGACCGTCGTGACCATTCTGCTGAGCCGCCACCGTGATCTCTTCAAGTTCGCGCCGGGCGACTTCGTGCGACGCTTCCAGTAGCCGGTCAAACATCTGCTGCACAGCCGCAGGGTCTCCGGCCATCTTGCGCGACAGACTCAGGTCCGCGTAGCACTCAAAGCCCAGCAGCGTCGCCTGTTCCTTCTTCAGCTTCAGAATCTGACTGATGAGCGGCGTATTGTTCGTGTCACCGGAACTGGCGCGAGTGATATACGCACGGTACAGAGTTTCACGCAACCCGCGATTGCGACAGTGTTCCATGAGAGGGCCAAAACTCGGATGATCAAGTGTGATCCGCCAAGGACCGGATTCCGCCGTCGCAGCCGGCCTGTCCTTATTTTCGTCTGCACGAGACCACGCTGCGGCTGTCATACGTCGCAGACTTACCGGAAAGCCCTCGACGTCCGCGGCGATTGTGAGATCCAGATGATATGCGCGCGTGGCATCCAACAGATTGTTCGAGAAGTCCGTGCTCAGTTGAGTCAGTTCCTGCTCAATCACATTGAACCGTTCACGATCCTTGCCCGCGAGACTAATACCTGACAGCTCTGCATTTTGAATCATCCGTGTAATAATTCGCTGTTGAGCCCCGCTGAATTCCGTCCATTGCGGTGATTCTCGCAGGGTCACAAGTTTCCTGTAGATCGCATCGCTTTGACGAAGTTGCAGGCTGAAATCGACAATCTTCGGCATCGCGGCATCGTGTGCTTCCCGGAGCGGCTCGGCGTTCGCCACACTCAACAGATGGCCGACCGGCGACCAGCCGTATTCAAACAGCTGATCCACTTCTTCAAGCGGCTCCATCAGAGCCGCCCATGTCGCCTCAGACGACTGTTCAACGTGGGTCAGGACCTCCCGGCAGCGTGCGAGTATCGTCTCGACCGCAGATTCAACGTGTTCCGGGCGAATACAGTCGTAAGCAGGCAGACCACATTTGATCAACAACGGATTGGCATCAGAATTCATGAAAGACTTTGTTCGACAGGAGAGAACGGCTCGGGGTAACACAAGTACGTAGCTGAATTCGTAAGAATTCAGACGGTCATATTATTGAATGCGATCCGAATTCTTACGAATTCATCGACAAAATTGGCGTTATACCTCACGCGGTTGAGGATGGCACAATCGTTTAACCGCGTGGGCAACGCCCCGCGCTTTGTGTTTCAAATCTCAAATTTCAAATACGAAATCTCAAATAGAACAATCGCGGCCCGCTGGGCACGCGGTTAAACGAGTCAATGCCAACCGTGCAAGGTATAAATGTCGGCCCCTACCAACCCAGCACATGTGCGAAGATCAGAGGCGCGACAATCGTCGCGTCGGATTCGACGATAAACTTCGGCGTATCGACACCGAGCTTGCCCCATGTGATTTTTTCGTTCGGGACGGCACCAGAGTAACTGCCGTAGCTGGTCGTGGAATCACTGATCTGGCAGAAATAACCCCATAGCGGAATGCTGCGGCGATCCAGATCCTGATGCAGCATCGGAACGACACAGATCGGAAAGTCGCCGGCGATGCCTCCGCCGATCTGAAACATTCCCAGCGAATTCTTCTGCGTGGTTGCTGTGTAGAATTCTGCCAGCCATGTCATGTATTCGATGCCCGTGCGGACTGTATGCACATTCTTCACTTCGCCACGAATCACGGCTGCGGCATACATGTTGCCGAGCGTCGAATCTTCCCAGCCCGGAACGATAATCGGCAGGTTTTTTTCTGCGGCAGCCAGCATCCATGAATCCTTTGGATCAATCTGGTAGTACTCTTTGTACTTGCCGCTCAGCAGTACCTGATAGAAAAACTCGTGCGGGAAGAATCGCTTGCCGGCACCGTCAGCTTTGGTCCAGACTTCAAGCATCGCTGTCTCCATCCGCCGCATCGCTTCGCCTTCAGGAATGCAGGTATCAGTGACGCGATTCATGTGGCGTTCCAGCAGCCCTTGTTCATCCTGTGGTGACAACTGACGATAGTGCGGCACTCGTTCGTAGAAATCATGCGCGACCAGGTTGAAGACGTCCTCTTCCAGGTTGGCACCGGTGCAGGAAATCAGATGAATCTTGTCCTGGCGAATCATTTCCGCCAGCGACAGGCCCAGCTCTGCGGTACTCATCGCACCTGCCAGGCAGACCATCATTTTTCCGCCTTGTTCAAGATGCGTTTCATAGCCTTTGGCAGCATCGATCAACGCGGCAGCATTGAAATGCCGGTAGTGATGATTGATAAACTGAGTTACAGGGCCGGTTTTTTTTGATGGCTGTGCCATGATCCTGGTCCAGTCGAGAATGTGGGGTAATCGCGATACTATACTGCACTCGGCAATCGATGCCACCGCTCGTGGCCTGCAATCATGCGGAAACAAAACCAGTCTCTCAGATGCGATTTTTGTTGCAGCCATTCATAGAAGAACAACCCGCTGAAATGACCGAATCGACTACGAAACAGGATGACACGCCGGATTCGGAAGGACGTTTCCCGGAAACTGACCCGCTCGCCGGTGCCGATACGTCTCAGACCGTACCTCTGTCGGGCGTGTTGCTGGGAATTGATTACGGCACCAAACGAGTTGGCGTAGCGGTTTCCGATCGCGATCAACGATTCTCCAGTCCGCTGCACAACCATGACCGACATGGCATCCAGGTTGATGAACGTTTTTTTCGTAAAGTTGTCGAAGAATACCGGCCGGTGGGTCTGGTCGTCGGCCTGCCGATTCACTTGAGCGGCGATGAGAGCGAGAAGTCCCGCGAAGCACGCAAGTTTGCGGAGTGGCTGGGCACCGTCACCGGACTGCCCTACACATTTCAGGATGAACGCTTCACGTCGTTTCAGGCCCAAAATCTTCTGCTCGCGGCGGAACTGTCCAAAAAGAAACGCAAAGCGCGAATGGACAAACTCGCCGCTCAGATTTTGCTGCAAACATTTCTTGACGCACGTATCGCAACAAGGCCGACTCCCGGCACCTAGTCCTTAGCAAGACAACGAATTGGGGTTGAATCTGTAGGCCGGACCATGCGGAGCGCCGTTCCCGGCGCTTGGACGACCTGCCGGAACGGCGCTCC
>JAYUVA010000105.1:0-6005 GCA_043754375.1 Candidatus Kuenenia sp.
GTACTTGGCGATCAGTCGGTTGATCTGCGTAAAGTCTTTGTCCGTGGCGAGACGGGTTTCACTGGTCTGCTGAAGCTGTGACACGATGGCGTCTGTGACCTGAGCAGAAAATGGTGAGTAGCTGGCACGCGTGATGCGGTCGAATTCCAGTGCGTTGTCCAGCGAGTCTTCACCGATCTCACGAACGTTCAGCAGTGACGGAATTACCACATCGGACGTGACACCCTTTGTCTGGGTGCTGTCACCGTTGACGCGATAAAACTTGCTGATTGTCAGCTTCAGCGCACCATGAGCCTGTGATGAGAACAAGGACCGGCGATCTACCACATCAACCACATTCTGAACGGTACCCTTGCCGTGCGTCGTTCGGTCGCCAATCACGATGCCGCGGCGATAATCCTTAATGGCTCCGGCAAAAATTTCAGACGCGGACGCTGAAAACCGATTGCAGACGACAACCATCGGGCGGCGCCAGTACATATCCGGATCCTCGTCATCAAATGCCTGAACTCCGGTGTCTGGTTCCTTGACCTGCACAATTGAACCTTTGGGAATGAACAGCCCGGAAACCTCAATAGCTTCCTGAAGCGCACCGCCGCCATTCCACCGCAGATCGACGATCAAAACCTGAACGTCCTGCTTGTTGAATTCGTCAAGCACAACTTTGACGTCTCGCGCGGTGCTCTTGAAGTTACCACCCTGAGTTGCACCACGGAAATCGCGATAAAATGCCGGAATGCGCAGAATGCCGACCCTGGTCTTGCGGCCATCGATCCATTCCGATGATTCCAGAATCTTGCCTTTGACTTCATCTTCAGTGATTTTCACTTCGGTGCGAGTCAGTTCGTAGATCTGAGTCCGGCGTTCGATGCCGGCAGTTTCTTCTTCGTCTGCTTCTTTAGGTTTCAGAACCTTCAGTTTGACTCGAGTGCCTTTCTTGCCGCGAATCATGTCCACAACCTTGGTGAGCTTCATCTCGATCACATCGACAAAATTGTCTGATGCATCGAATGAAACGCCGATGATCTTGTCGCCCTTTGTCAGGCGTCCGTCCGTCGCTGCCGCTCCACCTTCTATGACTTCTTCCACGATCGTATAACCATCGTCATATTTCAGTCGCGCGCCGATCCCATCGAGTTTCAACTCCATGTCAATCCGGAAATCTTCCAGCGTCTGCGGAGACATGTATGTTGAGTGGGGATCCAGACAGTGTGTCATCGAGGACAGATAAAGTTCCAGAACTTCGTGTGCTTCCGTCTGGTCAAGAAAGACCTGATTGGTGTGATAGCGTGTGTGCAACCGCTTGCGTGCTTCAACAAGATCAGTGTCGTCCATTTTCAGCATCAGCAGATCGAATTTGATTCGCTTCCGCCAGCGTTCATCCAGCTCTTCTTCGTTGGCCGCCCAGGGAATGTCCTTCGCGTCACGAATCAGTTCTTCATCGACCGTGAAGTCATGTTCCACATCGATCAGAGCGTCCAGTTTTGGAGCGCGCATATCCATGCGCGATCGAAAGCGTTCGAATACGTCGGCAGCAAACTTCACATCGCCCTTGAGGATCTTGTCGTCCAGATTCGTCTTTTCGACTGAAAACTCGTCGATATCCGACTGCAGCAGATACAGCTTTTGCGGATCCCAGATTTCGAGATACCGATTCAGCAATTTTTCTGACAGAGCATCGTCGATTTCCGGATGATTGATGTGCCGATTGGTCACCATCGACGCCACGATCTGTGCGGTCTTGCCATCTTCAGCCGTGAGGACAATCTCCTCCGCCACCGTCAGGGAATCGGGAACAGATATCACGAACGCCAGCAGCAAAGTGCAGCGACTGACGGTTCTGAGCGTTGCCATTCTAACTTTCCTTCGACAATCAAAGGGTCGGGACGGGAACAGCCCGGCCCGCAGGATCATCATGATTAAAGGGATACAAAACGTCCGGCTGGAAAGTGATTCTTCACGATCCCGCTGCAACACGCAATCCAATCGTAGACCAGTCATCGGCTTTGTCGCAAGATCGTCTGGGGCCTGGCGACGGTTTTTTCAGGCATTCGGCGGTTCACGGCGGTCAACGCGGCAGAGCGACTTTTGAACGATTCGCCCGGACTGTGAGCGTCCCGACCATCTGCTCGGGTGAGCCAGCAACCAGTTTTTCGTCCTCAGCTGCATACGAAAAGATGAGAGAAGTCTGCTGGCCCGATTTTGCGGTGCACAGAAAATAGTCCCAGATCAGAGTTTTGTCGTTGGCCTTTCCAAGAGCCCGGACATGATGAACTCGCCAGCCGTTGATGTCGTCGTGGATTTTTGACGCCTTGACCGCACCCTTTCGCTCCGCCAGCGCGGTCTGCACTTCGTCAAGATATTCCTGTTCGGATGTTGTTTCTCCGGCCGGAACCGACGGTGAGGGTGAGATGTTACATTGAGCCACCAGCGATCCGTTATGCATCATCCGCAACATCGCCATTTCGGCAGTTTCATGAAAGACGTGCCAGTTGCGATTGTGAAGCAACAGGACTTGCCCCGGTGTCGCGAGAGTCAGCAGCAGTTTTTGGCCATCCGGAACTTGCTCAGGCATCGTGTCGGGGAGATTACTGGCTGGTACGGCAGACGATTGAGTCCATGCGATCGTGGCTTTCACGTTGAGTCCCGGACTGAATGGTCCCGGCTCACGCTTTTCCGACTGCACGGCTTTGAAAGATCGAATCAACCGTTGCGCACGATCAAATGTCAGTTCACCTTTCAGCGTCACTTTTGTTGCAGAACCTGTGACAGCGCCTTCTGCTGTGCCTTCAAAAGTCACAACGGCTTCGCTGGCCGTGAGTGATTTCAGTCGGCAGGTCGCCGATTGCGAAACTGCTGCGTCTACGCCGACCAGCATCGGGATCACCCATGAATCCGCGTTCCATTTTTCGTCCTGATCTTTCAGATTCCTTGCTGGCAGCAATCCCGCTGCCACGATCGGATCGCAGGGGATTTGCAACAGATCCACCTGCGGTCGTGTGAGCCGCACATCGGGACTCAGCTGCAGCAGTTGAAACTCGCCACCGTAAAGTTGAATCAGACGGGCCTGTGGTGGCAGGACCACGGATGTCGCATGATCTTTGCCGACAATAGATTCTGTTTCGGCAGTTGCAAAACGTCGAACGCCGCGCAATGCCAATGGGCCTGTCGCGTCGGAAGGAAAGCGTCGCTGGTCAAATACAAATTTTCCGGAACTGTTGAGATTCCATTCGGACGTACCTTTTTGCGACGGCGTCAGCAGTGTGCCTTCAATCTTTAAGGCATATTCAACGTGCGTCGTGCGATTGGGATCCGCAGAATCAACCAGTGAAATTCCCTCAGTCGCAGCGGTGCTCGTCTTCTCATCCGCCCATGCGTGGTTCGACAATCCTGAAATGAAAATCATTCCTGCACTGACGGCCAGCGCCGCAGACATCAGCCCGGTCTTAAGACAGACTGTCGATTTGCCGCAACTCTCCGTAGTCATCACTTCGCCACTCCAATTGGCTCTGAGATTCATGCGTAACTCTGTTCCCCAAAATACGAGACTTTCGAGGACCCATACTTTGACGCATCTTTCCGAGATTCCCGATTCCCCGCAAGGGCGAATTGAAAACCTCCTGTAGCCCACAACTCGATGGTAGTATTTCGGCAGGATCCAGTTGGGAAAAACTATAGCCAGGAAAATCGATCTCATTCCGTACCGAGTGACAAGCTCCTCGTCACCGGATAGACTGCGTCGTCCCGGCGAGTGCCCTTGATTCCGCAGACTTGCACCCAATTCACGAGGCGGAATTACGTCAACGTGCGATCTATGCGTCAGCGTAGATCACAATTTGCTTCGTTACGCGGCTCAATACTACACAGGCTCGAGAATGTTTGTGACTGATCGATTGACACTGATACCACACACTGTCGAGTTGTTGCTCGCCGAGATACACGATCATGACGAGCTTGCTCGGATTCTATCGGCATCTGTTCCAGAAAACTGGCCACCGGAATCAACAGTTGACGCACTGCCGTTCTTCCTCAGCTGCGTGGAATCTTCGCCAAATCAGACTGGCTGGTTTGGTTGGTATGCGGTGACCACGAGGACGGATAAGACTCATCCTGTCCTGGTTGGCGGAGGAGGCTTTATGGGACCACCTGAGCGTGGCCTGGTCCAGATGGGATATTCTGTAATCGAGCAACACAGTCGCAAAGGACACGCGACTGAAATGGTGGGCGGCCTGGTCAGTTGGGCGTTTGCGCATGCAGAGTGCACCGTTGTGTCCGCCGAGACTGAATGGGCCAATCCATTCTCTGTGCGTGTGTTGGAGAAAAATGGCTTTACACGTGTTGGCCCAGCCTCGGTTGCAGGTGGGTCAAGGTACGAGCGTTCAGTTTGCACTCATGGAAAATGATCTTACACGCCATGGATCGCGGACCAGGATACGATACATTGAAGAGGTTTCTTAAGGTGAAAGAGGTTTCTTAAGGTGACAGGCACCTTGAGATGTGTTGAGATGTGACATGATGATGATTGTCGTTGCCGCAGAAACTGACCCGCATCGACCGAACCTTTGCAATTCGTGATGCAACAGAGAAAGAGTCCTGCCTCGTGTCTGAAATTCTCACGGCCACATTTGTGCTGGCAGTCAACGATCTGGAATTGTCAAAGAAATTCTACATGGAGAAGCTTGGCTTCGCCGAGGATATGAGCGTCGATGGCTGGTCATTCCTGAGTCGCGGGGCGTGCAAACTGCGTCTTGGCGATTGCCCCGGGATCAGGCCAATGTCAGGTGCTCCGGACCACTCCTGGTTTGCGTACCTTCATGTTCGAGATGCAGCGAATTTGTACAATGACATTGTGAAGAATAGGGTCGAAATCTGGCACGAGCTTGCGGACAAATCGTGGGGCATGCGTGAGTTCGCAATCGTCACACCGGACGGCCATAGGATCGTCTTTGGAGAGAGGTTGCCTGTTTAGCCCGTAGCTTTCAAGTGACTCTCGGATATCATGACGACATGGGAAATACGTTACGCCGAACGGAATCTGGATTAATTCATTGTTCGTTTACAGGGAGTTCAACTTTTGCCTGAGGAGCAAGTCAACCCGTATGCTCCTCCGGAGAATTCACCGCGAATCGGTTCCCTCGATCCAGACATAAGTTTGCGGAGGCGCCTTCGCAAAATCTTTTACATTCATCTCGCTTCCGTCGTGGTACTTTCTATCGTGATGCGGATTGAGGGCAATTTTCTGACTGGTGGACAGATTGCCGAGTTTCTGGTCTTGTTTCCGCTGGGTTCCACGTTTTATGTCTGTCCGATTGCAACCCTTGTTGCCATATCGTCGGCATCCAGTGCCACAAAGCGGCTCAGATTTTTCGCGGTTGTTGCCGACCTTGCGATGTCTGTCCTGCAACTCTTGGTATGCCTTCCGGCGATTCAATGAAAGGTGAGCACATTCGTTGTTGCAGCATGAACGTGAAAAATCGCAAATGCATCGTCTCTTCTGCTTCCATCTCGTCGCCGCTATCGCGGGGTGGCTTGGGGCCCGCGAATTGCGCGGATGGGCGCGAATCTGAATCGCGGTCGGGATCGTAGCGCAACTTCAGTTCAGTTTTCGCGATCCTTCGCGCCATTCGCGGGCACGCCTGCTTTCGAGAGCGAATGGACTCGCAGTGTTACATTCAAGATCCGGGCGGTGCAAAGATTCATTGAGTAAAAAGCGGCAATTGCTCCTGAAGCATTTCCGGCAGGTGTCTGGCAATTGCCGGAACGGCGCTTCGCCTGGTCCGGCCTACTGGATTATCGCAGCCGCGCTGGGCACGCGGTTAAACGAGCCAAGTCCAGCCGCGGGAGGCATTGCGAACGAGGCCTGGGGCAGGTCTATGTCACTCGAATCGCACTCACGGGCACTGAGTGCTGCAGTGTCTGCAAAACGACGCAGTAACGTTCTGTGAGCTGGATCAGTTTGTCAAGCTGTTCAGCGGGAACATCAGAGTCGATGTGAAAACGAAGCG
>JAYUVA010000106.1:0-4836 GCA_043754375.1 Candidatus Kuenenia sp.
CCGTTTCGATTTCGATTTGTTCGCTGTCCTCATTCTGCCCCAGACCCTCCAGTGGCAGACCACAGCAAGCACAGACTTTGGCGTCGTCCGGAACATCGATTTCCTGAATGCGTGCTGGCAGGTGCGAGTAATCTCGACGCTTCGGTGTCGGACTTCCGGGCTGCCGTCCACGCTTCTTCTTCGGGGCTGTCTGGTCTGTTGGATCATCGAGCCGATTCGTACGATCGCTGGCTGACTGTTTTTCGGTTTTCTTGCCAAAGCGTTCAGCTTTAAGCTGTCGGATTTCGGCCTTCGCCTCATCCAGTTCGGCCTGCAGTTTTGTAGTCCGCTCGACCGCGTCGGCATGCCTGCTTTTCCAGTAACCAACGTCGCACCGCAGTCCATGCACCTGCTGACGCAACTCGGCATTCTCACGCCGAAGTTCCGCGTTCTCAGCACGCAACTCCACGACATCACGACGCAACTCTTCCACCAGAGCCCGTAGTGATTCCAACTGCTGATCAACCGGATTCCATTCCAGATGTATGGCACTCATGGACGCAAAAACTACGACAGCTCAGAAATCTATGCCAGAGCAGTTTCAAAATGCCCACACCTTCCGCGAATATTTACGCCAAACTCGACGTAAGTGCTGAATCCTCTGCCAGTTACGGTTGTCTCCCGGTTTATTCCATGGTCGAGACATAAAGACCCGGCAGAAAGGACCTACTTTGACAGTCATCCGCGACTGCGCTCGCATGTTCGACCAGACCGGACGTGAACTCTGAACGATTCGTGCGAAGCCACGTGCCGTGTATATTTGCCCCTCCACTGAGCCTGCGACGGGGTTTTTCCTCAATTGAATTGACTGCGTCCTATGTATCGCGTCCTGCTGCCAAATCTGTTCTTTGAAGATGAACTCCAATCGGCAGCATTCGTCGCTTCTACCAGGGCCAGACAGTTGGTGGCCGAAATCGGACCGGTGATGGGCTTGCTGGCAGGAGAAACCTGGGGCAATTCGACCAAATCGCTGGATGCACCACCACTTCGATCAATTGTGATTGTTCCTTATGACGCTCGTCCGGATGACATACCAACAGCATTACAGGATGTTGAGTTTCTGACGATCGATGAACTTGCGGCAAGAGTGGCACTCGAACCACCTTCAGCTTCTGACGACAGCAGAGTGCGGGACCTTGTTCCGTGGGGTTGGAGTGAGTCTGCCGTGGCCGTCTTCCAGAAAGCGGGGCTTAGTGTGAACGCACCGAACCTCGACGTCGTGCGGTGGATCAACAGCCGTCAATTTCAATCGACGTTTGATGCGGCGATTGAGATCAGTGGCACGGGGCGAGCGAATTCATTCGGGACGTTGTGTCGTTCGCAGCCTGAAGTGACCGCCGCGATCAAGGCCGCATTTGAGTATTCTCAACGAGGATGGGTGATTAAGGCAGACCTGAGTCATGCTTCTCGAAATCGTCTGCTGGGGACATCGTTGGACCTCAGGATCGAGCAACGGGCGTGGCTGGAATCCCGATTTGAATGCGGTGAATGCGTCTATGTCGAACCATGGGTGGAACGCATTTCAGAATGCGGGCTTCAGTTCTTCGTGCCGCAGTCAGGAAGTCCGGCGGCGACGATTGAATTCACAGGCGCAACGGAGATGCTCACCGAGGAAGCGGGACGTTTTCGAGGCAGCATCGTGCGGTCCGCTTTGCATGACGCCATTTGGCAACCGGCGATTGACCACTGTCTCCAGATTGCCAACTCTGCGGCGACACATGGGTATTTCGGGCCATTGGGAATTGACTGCATGATTTTCCGCTGCCCAAAGCGCAATCGTCGGTGGCTCCGTTTGTCGCACGACATCAACGGACGGCTGACGATGGGCCGCATCGCCCTGTCACTTCGCAAGTTTCTGGAACCAGGCGCAACCGGAGCCTGGATTCACGCGGAGATAAATTCGGGTCTGCGAAATGGAAAAACGGCTGACGAAGTCGTTTCTGAAGGCGTACGGATCATTCACACGAGTCCGGGCCAGATCGGCGGAAAAGTGGTACGCACGCGAACGGCTCTTGTCGTTTCTGCAAATTCTGACCGCCTGAAAGCAGTCTGCACGCAGATTCTGGGGCAAAGTGTGACGCGGACGTGTCGTTCGGAATCGGATCAAACGCTCGTAAAATTCTGAACGATGCGTTATATCGAGTATTCCAGACAAAATGAACGACGAGAGATTTTGCTTCAATGTCAGACTCTGAAACACCTCAATCGCTGCGACCGTGGTCACCGGAATGGTACGCACTTCAAAAAAGCACGCTCGGGGAATCCACTTGCCAGCAACTGGGGTTCTACGTCATCCCTCCGGAGCTCCGACTGTCGGTTGTCATCCCGGTTTTCAACGAAGAGAAAACGCTGCGACTGCTCGTTGACCGCGTGCGTGATGTTCCCATTCGAAAGGAACTGATTCTGATCGACGACTGCAGCAAAGATCGTTCTCGAGACGTCCTCAAGGCGCTTGAAGCCGAAGGTGGCAACGACGATTTCAATCGCATCCGCATCTTTTTCCACGACGTGAACAAAGGCAAGGGGGCCGCGCTGAAGACTGGGTTTTCTCACGTCGATGGCGATATTGTGATCATTCAGGATGCCGACCTGGAATACAATCCGTCCGAATACCCACGCCTGCTTCAGCCCATTATCGAGGGCAAAGCAGACGTCGTATTTGGAAGTCGTTTCCTGGGTGACCGGGCGCATCGCGTGCTGTATTTCTGGCATTATCTGGGTAACCGTTTCCTGACGACTCTGTCCAACTGTTTCACAAATCTGAACTTGTCCGACATGGAAACCTGCTACAAGGTGTTCCGCCGCAGCGTGATTGATGACATCACTCCGAAGCTGGTACAGAATCGATTTGGATTTGAGCCGGAAATCACAGCCAGGATCGCTCGTCGGCGTTTTCGTGTATTTGAAACGTCGGTGAGCTACGCCGGTCGAACCTATGCCGAAGGCAAGAAGATTGGCTGGCGCGACGGTTTCAAGGCCTTATGGTGCATCATTCGGTTTGGGATTGCGGATTAATTTCGCTGCACCACAGCGCAGGTGCTGTGACTTTTCAAAATGGTTGGCGGTCAAAGGAGAAGACCCGGGTCTATGCTTCACTCAGGGCCGGTCAACCTGCTATACATCACCCGATTGACGAAAACCAAGCCCGAATCGTGTGAGCCGGGCCGCGACGAACAACGATTGACCTGCGTCGAGTGTTACCAAATTTCAATTTCAGACGGACACATACGAATCGCTCGATGGATACAAAAATCCTGACTTATCACGAAGACTTTCTGGAACTGTGCGAACATATTCGCCAGTGCGGAATCGTCGCGTTCGACTCGGAATTCGTTTCGGATATCGCTTATCGACCTGAACTCGGCCTGCTGCAGTTTGCAACGCCGGAACGCTGTGTGGCTGTGGATCCACTCGCCGTCGAGACATTGACGTCCTGGTGGGATATTATGGCCGACGACACCACGACTGTGATTGTGCATGGTGGCCAGGCGGAGATAAAATTCTGTGTTCAGATGAGCGGCCGGATTCCGAAGAAGCTCATTGATGTCCAGATTGCCGAAGGCTTACGTGGTCGCAGCTATCCGTTGTCGTACTCGGCGATCGTGGAACGAGTCCTCGGAGAACGAGTAGCCAGTAATCAGACACGCACGGATTGGCTGCGTCGTCCGCTGTCGCCCGAACAGATTCATTACGCTCTGGAAGACGCTGCATTCCTGCCGGAGATCTGGAAACGTCAGAGTAAGTCTTTGGAATCCTGCGGTCGTCTTCAGTGGGCACACGCGGAATTCGATCGCATGTGCGAGGACATTTTCGAAGAGGAAAAAACGCCGCCATGGGAACGGGTCTCAGGGATTCACAAACTGCCGCGACGTGAGCTGCTGGTGGCTCAACGAATCGCAAAATGGCGTGAAGAAGAAGCAGCCTGTCGCAATCGACCGCCGCGGAGAATTCTGCGCGATGACCTGTTGATCGATTTGGCCAAACGCCGGCCAAAGACAGTGCAACAGGCGTTGGCCACACGTGATTTGAATCGTCCGGAGTACAAGAAACGTCTCGACGATATTATCATCGTGATCGACGAAGCATGTTCGGTACCGGATGACAAGCTGCCGCCCCGACTGCGGTCACGTGATGAGTTCTCGTCCGATGAACAGGTCATTTCCCGATTGTTGGGCCTGGCTTTGGGAAATGTGTGTGCCGAACTGGATATCGCGCAGTCACTGGTCGGTACGAATCGTGACCTGACCGAACTTGTGCGCGCTGTACGCAGCGGCGAAAAGACCGGACCACCACGTCTGCTTGACGGATGGCGCGGTGACGTGTTCGGAGAATTGCTGCGTAACGTGCTGGATGGACGTGTCCGCTTTCGAGTCGCGCCCCCGAATTCTTCGACGCCGCTGATCTTTGAGGCGCAGGAGTAGTGCTGTGTCAATCGTGCTTTGATGTGTGCCACAGCCCATCATTTCATCACTGACAGAGGACCAGGAGTCTGTCCCGATGCACGAAATTTGTGATCCGCCAGCCGCAGGTAATTCGCCTGCAAAAGCCCGCGGCTAGCGGTCTGTTGATTCAATCGTTTAACCCTGAGCCGCAGGCGACGGCGTCACCGGAAACCGTCGCCTGCGGCTCAGGGTTAAACAAATTTGCTGGCTGTGCATACTAAATCAACAGACCGCTAGCCGCGGGTAATTCGCCCGAAAAAACCGGCGGCTAGCGCCTTGCCGCTCACAAGCACAGTGGGATTCAGACAGACTCCTGGCCGCCCAAACTTGGAAAAATCCATTGTCTACAGGGATT
>JAYUVA010000107.1:0-3660 GCA_043754375.1 Candidatus Kuenenia sp.
GTGTTCAACCAACTGACCGAATCCACAACTCTGCAACGCCGAGCCCTCGAACTCCTTTCAACCCACGCGTAGCCAGAGACCGCATTTTCTTTTCAAGGATTCGTGACGACTTTTCATTGAAAAATACTGGGTTCCGCTGCGGATCCTTATTTGAATGGCCGTTCAAGTTCAGACTAAGCAATTTCCCGGTTTCGCGATTGCGTGTTTCGTACCAGATACTCCCATGCTTCGGGAATCGTTCGTGCAGCACATCCTGCACCATCGCTAACCGCAGCGAAACGCCGCCGCGAAACTGCGGGACATGATGCGGCAATGACACGCGCTGCGCCAGGAAACCATATCGCTGCGGAGTGATCGACACATAGACCACACTGCTCGTGACAAATCCCGTGCAGTCGCCAAAGAATGTTCCGATAATCACGCCAATCAGTGCCATCAAGCGACGCTGCACGGAAACTCTCCTGTTACCGTCGAGCGAACAGTGTCAGCCCAACTGCACAGGCAAGCAATGTGACCCCGGTGGCTGACATGATCCATGCCTCGTCTCGGGCGGGCTCAGATTCATCAAGGGACGTCATCAGCTGTGAATCCAGGTACTGCGATCGGAACTCGCGTTCATGATCCGGAAGTTCCGAATCATTCAGGCACGCTCCGGCAGAGCAGCAGGAACTCAGCACACCGATAAGCAGAATCAATCTGAGTAAACGCATATCATTCTTCCCGCAATGAAGATGCCTCGAAACTCGCTTCCGTTGTTCGCAGCCTGCACGATCCTACCATCGTCAATGATCAGCATGAATCCAGTTTTTGTCTGAGACTTCAGAATTTCCCGGACGTGAACCGAAGAATTGTCGCTGTTCCTTGCGAATTTCGGCAGCAGGGATGCAGAAAGAAGGAATTCAATCCCTGGAGACCTGAACTGATCAAAATTGACATGCGATCATGTTTGTTGGTTTCGGGTTTCCCGATTACCATGGTCTGACCGGCATTCAATTCTGAATCTCGATTCATCAGGACATCCGGGTTAAGGAATGGTGTGATGAGCGGCGTAAGAGTTCTCGTTGGGACGGCAAAAGGTGCGTTTATTCTGACTGCCGACGGTAATCGTGAAAAATGGGATATCGCGGGACCGTTCTTTGCCGGATGGACGGTTTACCATTTGAAGGGCTCTCCCATTGACCCAAACCGGATTTACGCATCGCAGTCAAGCGACTGGTTCGGCCAGGTCATTCAGCGTTCCAGCGACGGTGGGAAGACGTGGGAACAGCCGGGCGGTGAACCCGCACCCGATTTCACCGGGGCTCCGCCAGGAGTCAGCAACAAGTTTGTCTACGAGGGCAACGCCGGCACACATCTGTGGTACGACGGCACGCCGCATCCCTTTGAATTCAAACGAGTCTGGCATCTCGAACCATCACTGACCGATGTTGATACAGTCTACGCGGGAGTTGAAGATGCCGCAATCTTCCGTACAACAGACGGCGCGACGACATGGAAAGAACTTCCCGGTCTGCGTGACCAACGAAGCAACGAGTGGCAACCAGGAGCCGGCGGCCTGGCAGTCCATACGATTCTGCTGGATCCGAGCAATCCGAATCGCATCTATGTGGCCATCTCGGCGGCTGGCGCATTCCGCTCGGACGATGGGGGCATAACCTGGAAGCCGATCAATCGTGGTTTGAAATCGAAATATCTGCCCGACCCGAACGCGGAGATCGGTTACTGCGTTCATCGACTGGCGTTGCATCCGTCCCGGCCGGACGTCGTGTTTATGCAGCTGCACTGGAATGTGATGCGTACCGACAACGCCGGTGACCTGTGGACCAACATCAGCGGCAATCTGCCAACCGATTTTGGTTTTCCGATCGAAGTGCACGCTCACGAACCGGAGACGATCTATGTCGTCCCGATCAAGAGTGACTCCGAACACTTCGTCCACGATGGCAAACTCCGGGTCTTCCGGAGCCGTACGGGCGGCACCGACTGGGAACCGCTCACCAACGGCCTGCCTCAAAAAGACTGTTACGTCAACGTTCTTCGCGATGCGATGGCCACTGATTCGCTGGACAGTTGCGGCATCTATCTGGGCACGACCGGAGGCCAGGTCTATGTCTCACCCGACGGCGGTGATCACTGGACTACTATTGTCCACGACCTGCCGCGAGTGTTGTCTGTCGAGGTTCAGACGCTGCCATGACGAATGCCGTGATTCGAGTGGAATTGCCCTATCATCTGCGGAACCTGGCGCAGGTCGGGCCGGAGATTTCGCTTGCGGTCCAGCCTCCGATCACCGCATGTTCCGTCATTGACGCGCTGGAAGCCCGTTACCCAATGCTGTGCGGCACGATTCGAGACCATGTGACAAAACAACGTCGCCCATTTCTTCGCTACTTCGGCTGCGAAAAAGACCTGTCGCACGCCCCCGCAGATACTCCGCTGCCAGTCGCCATCGCAACCGGAGCCGAACCCTTCATCATCTGGGGGGCTCTTGCCGGGGGATAGCGAGGAGAGGACATCGTCTCAGACTGGATCAGAACCGTCGGGCCGGGTTCATCAGGAGTGGCCTCGGTGGCGTCGATCTCGAACTGTTCTTACAAAAATAATGCTGTTTTAATTGTCCCGGATTGGTTGAACAAGGTGTCGGGAACTCTCCGGCATCAGCTTTTCACGGTGTGTTTGGATGCCTCCAAAGTTCCAGACACATTTGTCAACGCGATTTCCTGCTTCTGGTCATGAATCTGAGACAGCCGAGCTATGGAATTATCGAGGGCTGCGGTAGATTTTGAGACGGCCCCGCCGATTCCGGTTCATGCGGTTTATCCTGAAGATCAATGATCCGAGCGAGCATATGATTCGCAAGGGCTTCACCGAGGCTCGTCTGCAGCAGCAGTCCGCTTTCGTCGGCGTCCAGCGTCAGCAAAAACTGCTGTGAGCCTCCCAGATCAAACGCGCGCTGCATGATGGACTGTGGCTGTCGGTCCATATCATCAATGCCCTCAAACAGCAACGGCGGATTCGGCGGAAACCACCAGGCGTTGGAGTCCAGCCAGTAAGGCATCTGAGTTATTCCAGTCGGGTCATGCTGCGGATACGCGAGCCATCGTTCCATATCGATTCGGGCGCTGACGAACGGTGTCCGAGTTGCATTGATTTGATCACATTGTGCGAGGGACAAGCGAATGATCTCCTTTGCGTTTTCGCCGCCCGCTGCGAACCACAGGCAGGAATTCTGGTGTGCCAGATAGATGTGCGTGATTTGGGCACCCATCGATTCGGTGATGAGATTCACGGCATCGTCGGGCAGCACGAGTCGAATGAACTCCATGTTGCCGTCCTGGACCATTTCGATCATCGGTTCATTTCCGGCCACCGCCTGTGGATGTGCCATGAGCTGCGACAAGGTGTGGACCATGAGCTGAAAGATCCCGGGCAGCAGCTCCGGATTGTCATGCAGCTGGATGCCGCCATAAACAACACCTGCAGATTCTTCCGTCCATCCCACTTTGAACAACACTTCCAGATTGCGATGTTCGGCCATTCCCGTCAGAGTCTCCGAAAGCACATCTCCCACGCTGATCATCGCAGGATCGTTGTGGAATTCAGCCGCGAACGCTTCCTTCAGCCAGTCACTGGTTGCCGTGAGAGCCTTCGACGACTCTT
>JAYUVA010000108.1:0-8808 GCA_043754375.1 Candidatus Kuenenia sp.
CCACTTCGTTGACATCTTTGTCGCCACGACCGGACAGGCACACGATGATCACATCGTTGGCACTCCGTTGAGCGGCGGATTTCATCGCCCAGGCGATCGCATGAGACGTCTCAATCGCCGGGAGAATGCCTTCCGTTTTGGCCATCGTGCTGAATGCACTCAGCGCCTCATCATCCAGGATGTTGACGTAATTCACGCGGCCCGTGTCTTTCCAGTAGCTGTGTTCCGGGCCGACACCCGGATAATCGAGCCCGGCGGAAATCGAATGCACGTCCGACGTCTGGCCATCATCATTCTGCAGGACGTAGCTGTAACTGCCGTGCAGAATTCCCGGCTTTCCGTGAGTGAGCGTACTTGCGTGATCACCCGGTTTGGATCCACGCCCGCCAGCTTCCACACCCGTCAGCGCGACACCGGCATCATCGACAAACGGGTAGAACATTCCGGCTGAATTCGAACCGCCGCCGACGCAGGCAATCACTTCATCGGGAAGTCGCCCTACCTGATCCAGACACTGCTCCCGCGCTTCTCGTCCGATGATCGACTGAAAATCACGAACCATCATTGGAAACGGATGTGGTCCCACGACACTTCCAATGATGTAGTGTGTATCTCGAACAGAGGCCATCCAGTCACGCATGGCTTCATTGATTGCATCACGCAGCGTGCGTGACCCCGTTGTCACGGGACGCACTTCAGCGCCCATCGTACGCATGATAAAGACATTCAGCTTCTGCCGCCGCACATCTTCTTCGCCCATATAGACAACGCAGGGCAGTCCAAACCTGGCACACGCAGTGGCCGTTGCGACGCCATGCTGACCCGCCCCGGTCTCAGCAATAACGCGGGTCTTGCCCATTCGCTGAGTCAGCAGAACCTGTCCCATCGTATTGTTGATCTTGTGCGCACCGGTGTGGTTGAGATCTTCTCGCTTAAAATAGATCTGTGCGCCGCCGCATTTCTCTGTGAGCCTTTCCGCAAAGTAGAGCGGATTGGGACGCCCCACGAAATGTTTCAGCAGATCCCGCAACTGCCGATCAAATTCCGGATCCTGTTGTGCATTCTCGTAGGCTGCAGTGAGCTGATCCAGAGCATACATCAACGTTTCAGGCACATACCTTCGTCCATACTCGCCAAACCGACCGCGTGCGTCCGGGACGGCACTGATTGGTGCATCACTGACCGGCTGTGACAATGATCCAGAAACGGGAGACATCGACATGAATCTTCAGCCTTACGAAGGCGCTACGACAGTGGGACGTGACGGGAGAACCCATGAACTATCACGCCGATTGTAGCAATCGACCCCGGCATGGCCAACGGCGTGGACGCATTCATTCAAAGCGATACCGCTTCGATGCCCAGTTTACCCTGGACGGTACGGCTCAGTGTCTCGCGGACGACTTCGACCGGGATCCGGTCGTAGACCTGCTGGAAAAATCCTTCCACAATCATGTGCATGGCTTCTTTTCGGGAAATTCCTCGACTCATGCAGTAAAAGATCTGTTCCTGATCGACTCGGCCTGTTGTCGCCCCGTGTGTGCAGCGCACGTCGTCGGCTTCGATTTCCAGACCTGGGATGGAATCACAGCGCGCACGGTCACTCAACATCAGCGCATCGCTCCGCTGATATCCGTCTGTCTGCTGCGCGGCAGGATCGACTTTGATCATGCCCCGCCAGATAACGCGGGCGTCATCGCGGAGGACTTCCTTGTACAGCAGGTCGCTGTGCGTTCCCTGAGCCTTGTGATGCTGTTGAGTGTAATAACTGATCTTCTGGCGATCACTGGCAAACGTCACACCGTTCACCTCGGCTGTGGCCGCGCGACCGTTCAGGTTGATGTCCTGATGGATGTGCGACAGCTTGCTGCCCAGGCCCACGACGGTCCACTGCAGCGATGCGTTGCTGCCGACAACGCCGGCCTGATGCGCGAAGTGCCAGGAATTCTGATTCCAGTTTTGCAGTTGCACGTATCGCAGATTCGCATTCCTGCCGACGATCAATTCGACACAACCAACATGCAGACCTGCAATGTCTTCCATGGCCGATGTTGTTTCTTCGAGCAATGTTGCTCGAGCGCCGTCTTCAAGGATGATCAACGTATGGCCGAATTCTGCCACGCCGTTGCGACTGTGGGCGATCAGGCTGTGCAGCGGCAGTGCGACTTCGACATTGCGTGGCACGTACAATAATGTTCCGCCAGTCCAGAAGGCGGCGTGCCATGCGGAGAACCTGTCAGCATCCGGTCGCACAGCCTGCTTCATGAAGTACGGTTCGAGCAGCTCGCGATGGCTGGTGAGCAACGTCAGGAGTTCACCAAACAGCACACCCTGGGATTCGATCACGTCCGACACATTTGACTGCGTACATTGACCATTGACATGCGAGATTGCTCCACCGAATTCGGTCTTATCGCTGAGCAATGTGTCGATCGCTGACGTATCAGCACTGTCGGATGATGGCCGAAATCTGCCAGCATTGAAGACACGCAGATCAACGCGTTTGAATTCTTCCGGATCAAGATCTTCCTGCAGCAGATTTTGATAAGTCTCAAACGCTACCCGCCGCGCGTCCGTGATCCATGATGGTTCGTGACGCGCTTCAAGGAATTGTTCGAAGATTTCGGTGCTGAAGCCGATACGGCTGAGGTTAATGGTTGTTGTCATACGTTCTTGAATTCTATGTATCCCTGTATTTCAAAGATGCCAGATGTCAGCTGGTTCCAGGCTACCCTGTGATGCCCGGAGTACACGCAGGACTACTACAATTTCGTGGTTGA
Organism: Candidatus Kuenenia sp.; assembly: GCA_043754375.1. GTDB lineage: Bacteria > Planctomycetota > Planctomycetia > Planctomycetales > Planctomycetaceae > SXXK01. Next base: position 2,781 of record JAYUVA010000108.1, read on the forward strand.
AAGTAAAGATCGCCCGGTAGCTTCCTCGCTGACCCGTTCCAATGAGTGAATCATGAACCTCGAATGGAAGAAAACTGTTCTCCCCCGACAATCCATAGCTCTCTGGTGCTTCAGCAATCTCCAGGAGTTGCCGCCTGATCACAGACTCCCAATGAATTGCTTCATCGATAGAATGATGTTCAGCCCACCACTAGGGCATTTCGACAGATGTCGTTTTCGGCCTGACGAGAAATCCTAACGGAGGGCTTCATTCGCTTTCCTCTGAAGCAACATGGTTCGAATGTCGTCCGTTGCCTCATCGAGCGGACGTGTTCGACCTGCCTCCAGATCTCTAATTCCCTCGCGAATCATTTCAACGTTACGCTGGTATTCGAGCGCGGCTACTGCTTCTTCGTATGTCGATTGTTCGACGAGAACGAATCGCCGGTCTGAACCCGGAAGTTCGAAGGAAAGCGGTTCTCCGTCGCAATCCTTGAGAGCCAAGACGATTTCATCGCTCAGTTTTACCATAAAATCAATCTCCGAACTTCTGGCTATTCCTGTCAGTGATTATTGAAATGGATGACGAGGCAACCTTGAAACATCCACGCGACCTTGAGAACTGCGAACCACTGTCAGGACATATACAATGTCATTGACGATTGTAAATAAAGCACGATGACTTCCCGGAGTATCTGTTCCGAGCAGAGCGTTTCGGAGTGTAAACGGATACTTCGGATCTTCATCAGCCAAGGCGTGACTTTCTGGTTGATCGCCAATGGCCAGCACCTGTGCCTCGACGGTGACCATCCAACGCCAAGCCTGTTCTGATGAATGTTGTCGAGCCCACCAGATGGCATCCTCCAAAATGTCGAGTTCAACATTTGGCAGCACGACAACTTTCACGGTTTTGCGCCAATGTGTTCCTCCAGTCGTTTCCGGACGTCGGCAAACGCAACATCCACCGGCCTTCCAAAGCCTGATTTAATGTCGTCAAAACCCTTCATTACAGACTCGTGAACTCTCTGTTTTTCTGCCGCCTCGACCGCCGCATTGTGGACTTCTGCATCAACAATCAGATAGCGTCGTTTCGAACCTGGAAGTTCCACCATCAATGGCTCCCCATCGCATTCTGCCAATGCTCGAACTTGTTCGTCGCTGAGTTTTACCATCGCGGATTCTCCAATGTTCTTAACTCATGTGAGCGGTTGAGCGTCAGCCCTCCGTGTGTCCAGCCAAGAGTTTTCACGGAGGCCTGACGCCCAGCCGCTCGCCTTGATTGTTTATCCCACGGATCCTTCCATCTGCAGTTCGATCAGGCGATTCATTTCGACCGCGTATTCCATCGGCAGTTCTTTAACGAGCGGCTCGATGAAGCCCGTCACGATCATGGCGGATGCTTCGGCTTCCGTCATTCCGCGACTCATCAGATAAAACAACTGTTCTTCGCCGATCTTCGAGACGCTGGCTTCGTGCTCAATCGCTACGTCCTGCTCTTCGACTTCGATGTAGGGATACGTATCGCTGCGGCTGGCAGGGTCCAGAATCAAGGCATCACAAACAACGTTTGAACGGCAGTTCTTCGCGTCTTTATGAACTTTGACCAGGCCACGATAACTTGATCGCCCACCGCCTCGAGAAATGCTCTTGCTGACAATGCGGCTGGATGTGTTGGGAGCACAGTGAACCATCTTGGCACCTGCGTCCTGATGCTGTCCTGGCCCCGCAAATGCAATCGACAGCGTTTCGCCACGAGCACCGGGTTCCATCAACCAGATCGCGGGATACTTCATGGTGAGTTTGGAACCGAGATTTCCGTCGATCCATTCCATCAACGAATCGCCATACGCCATCGCGCGCTTGGTGACCAGATTATACACGTTGCTTGACCAGTTCTGGATCGTGGTGTAACGGCAACGCGCACCGCGCTTGACCACGATTTCGACCACGGCAGAATGCAGGCTGTTGCTGCTGTAAGTCGGGGCGGTGCAGCCTTCGACGTAGTGAACCGAAGCACCTTCATCCACGATAATCAGTGTGCGCTCAAACTGTCCCATGTTCTGGCTGTTAATTCGGAAATATGCCTGCAGCGGGAACTCAATCTTTACCCCTTTTGGAACATAGATGAACGAACCGCCTGACCAAACGGCAGAGTTCAACGCGGCGAACTTGTTGTCGCCGGGAGGTATGATGGTCGCGAAATACTCACGGAACAACTCAGGATGATCCCGCAGCGCAGAATCGGTGTCGGTGAAGATCACGCCTTGCTTTGAGAGGTCTTCCTGAAGGCTGCCGTAGACAACTTCAGAATCGTACTGGGCCTTGACCCCGGACAGGTACTTCTTTTCCGCTTCCGGAATTCCAAGACGATCGTAGGTTCGACGGATGTCTTCCGGAACATCGTCCCACGAAGTCTCCTGCTCGTTCGCAGCCTTCATGTAGTAGAAGATGTCCTGAAAATCCAGGTCGCTCATGTCGCCGCCCCAGTTTGGCATCGGGCGTGACTCGAAAATGGCGAGTGATTCCAGACGAAAGTTGGTCATCCATTGCGGTTCGCCTTTCAATTCCGAAATCTGCCGGACAATCTGAGGGTCCAGCCCTTTCCGGCTCTTGAACGCATAGTTGTCCATTGAGTCATGGAATCCGTACTTGTACGAACCAAACTCAACGTCGGACTTCTTCACATCAGGCTTTACAGGAGCATCTGTTGACATGACTGACTCACCTATTTTGATGACACGGAATTCAAAATCTGTACGATCGCCGGGCAGGCTTCCAGCCTGTCGTGCAGTCGCTTATCACTAAACCGCTGCCGCTTCCACTTTTGCAGTGTCCGCTTCAGCTTCGGGATGCCGAGCCCGCACGGCGGCGTAGCCGTTGGCGTGCAGATCATGTGCGAGCGCTGCGTCGCCGACTTCGACAATGCGGCCACCCAGCATCACGTGTGTAAACTGAGGCGGATTGAATTCCAGCAATCGTTTGTGGTGCGTAATAATCAGCACACCCATCTGTGGCCCGGCGAGTTTCGCAAGTCCTTCACTGACGACGCGCACGGCATCGCTGTCGAGCCCGCTGTCTGTTTCGTCAAGGATTGCGAATCGCGGCTGAAGCATCGCCAGTTGCAGAATTTCCATACGCTTCTTTTCGCCACCGGAGAACCCTTCGTTCAGGTAGCGGCGAGCAAACTCATGATCCATACCCAATTCGGTCATGCGTTCACGAATTTCCTTACGGAACTCCCGCATTCCGATCAGACCTTCACCTTCTTTGCGATCAGGATTGCGAACATTCGACACCGCATGTCGCAGGAAGTCGGCAACTTTCACGCCGGGAATCACAATCGGATACTGGAACGCGAGGAACATGCCCAGGCGAGCCCGTTCGTCAGCTTCCATTTCGGTGACGTTCACGCCATCGATTTCGATGCTGCCTTCTGTCACGTTGTAGTTCGGATGGCCAGCTAATGCGTAGGCCAGCGTGCTCTTTCCGGAACCGTTCGGGCCCATCAGAGCGTGAACTTCGCCCTGCCGAATCTCCATGTTGACCCCATTCAAAATGGGCGTCGTACCAACGGAAACATGAAGGTCAGAGATTTTCAATACACTGATCATTGCGTTCGCACTTCCTCACAGACACTCGGTGTCAGGCTTACTCTGAAGCCACAACGCCGGCGAAAATCATTCAACGGGATTCAGTCAACGGGATTCAGTCAGTCGTAATTCCACTCATCAAACCAGCAGTGGCAGTGCCAGTGATTCATCACACATTCAACGCCGAGTAACCCGAATGATGCGGCACTGGCAATGACATCTCACCGCGTGTTACCTTCCGCGCTTTGATCTTGTCCTGAATTCTCATCAGGCCTTCCAGCAGTGCCTCCGGTCGCGGAGGACATCCGGGAACATACACGTCCACAGGAACGACAAGGTCCACACCCTTCACAACGTGATAGCCGTGTTTGAAGTACGGGCCACCGCCAACCGTGCAGGCACCCATTGCGATCACGTACTTTGGATCCGGCATTTGTTCATACAGACGACGAACGCGGCTTGCCATCTTAAAGGTCACAGTGCCCGCCACGATCATCAGGTCCGCCTGACGAGGCGTCGCGCGAAATGCTCCCGCACCGAAACGGTCTATGTCATACTTGCTGGCACCTGCCGCCATCATTTCAATGGCACAACATGCAAGACCGAATGTCATCGGCCAGATGCTGGACTGCTGACCCCAATTCAGGGCCTGCTCCATCGTGGTCGTGATCATGTTTTCTTCGAATCGACCTTCAATCCATGTCATGTCGCTCAAACCTCTTGCTGTCCGAAAAGGGGTCTGACCCTTTTGGAGGGAAACAAATCACTTCGTCATTCACTTGCCGGAGAGGGTCAGACCCCTTTTCGGACTGTAAAGCACTGACTGAACCCCACGATTGCCACATCACAGGAAGTGCAGCGCGCACTTTATCAGCATGACTTCGTCTTTCAATCGCCCCCGGAACTTTCCAAACTCTGACCAGCCAAAACGGGACCAGCCAAAACGGGACCAGCCATCACCTCAAATTCGCAACATCCATGGCCATCGCGACAACGTGACCGAAACTGCACTGGAGCACCCAACACCTGCTCCAGCACCCGCCGCTCCACCTGGCAAATTGCTTCATCCACGTCAGCCAGCATCGGAAACGGACACGAAGTTTCCCGAAGAATCCGCAATCCGCCGGAATGATCACTTTCCACATTGAAGCCGCTCGACTTCATTTCATCCGCCAACTGGTCGAGCCGGTCATCGATCGTTTCGCAATCCACCAGCTGTTTGCGGAATCGTTCGGCTAATGAACTCTGAATGCGGCTAATCAATGCTTCACGCACAGCAGCATCTTCGTAGCCAGCGATTGCGTCCCACAGGACCACCGCCAATTCGCGGTAGTTTTCACCCAATTCATGCAGCCCTTCAGGGGTCACACGATACAAATGTCGTGGTCTGCCTCGAAGCTGTCCCTGAAGCTCAGACGCTACCAACCCCGCAGACTCCAGCCTTCCGATCCGCTGCCGTATTGCGTTTCGAGTGACTCCCAGGACGTCGCAAAGTTTTTGTACATCCCCGCCAGCCGCCCGATGCAGGTGCTCAAGAATCTGGCGATCCCGTGCATCAAGAGGTGAAGACATCTGAAAAATTCCTTAAAAAATCCACCGAGCAACACTCGCTGCAGGTGATTGAACCGTGGATTCCAATCCTGCTTCCGCCAAGATGATAGACGTAGATTTATATTTGGCAATTAACGATGCCAAAAATGACTGAAAGTGAGACAGCATCCTCAAGTTCCCAGTTCTGGACCGCAAATGTTCACGAAACGCATCACGTTAAATTGGAGATTGTGGCGTAACCCCACCTTACCCTGGATCGACGTTCCGGCCAGCGTCGGGAATCCTGTTTGCGCAAGTTGATTGTTCAGAATCACTTACGTCGGTGTTAGGTTGAGGGTCGGGAAATCGTCTTCGTTCGGTTCACCATTTGCAACGCTGTTTGAGTCCCTCAAGCACGTTGTACCGTGGGCACCCAGGATTGGAAGAAGGCCGAGATGAGTTCACGAAAGAAGCAGCGCCTGACCGTTCGCACCGAGGAAGATTTTGCGATCGTTGCGCTCGACGATATGGAAATCTGGGACGGTGCCGACTTGGCACTCATCCGCGAGGCACTTACTAATCTCATCGAAAAGGATGGATTCCGAGCAATCGGTGTTGATCTTTCGGCGGTGAAGTATATCCCGAGCGGTTTTTTCGGGATGCTGTTTGAGTGGTATGAGCAGGGTCTCAAAGTCCGCTTGTATTATCCGCAGAAAAATGTTGAGCAGATGCTGTGGTTCCGCATGTTCTTCATCAGCGACGATGTAGGTGCCTTTAAACTGAACGACGACGAAATGCGGGGCAATTCGCCAAACGAGCAGGTCGCGTACCATCGCCGCGAATTCATGGCCGACGACGAATCACTTGACGATGACGACGTTGAAGTCCACATCAAATCTGTTCGCTACGGCGTTCGCGCACAGGTGTGA
>JAYUVA010000109.1:0-7496 GCA_043754375.1 Candidatus Kuenenia sp.
GGCGTTTGACGAATGGAATTCAATATCCGCCCCGCCGCAAAATGCTGCGCGAAAACCGGCCGGCCATTTCGATCAGGCGACGTCTGCTGGTCGATTCTGATCGAAAAAGACGGCGTGTTGGTGCGTCAGGACTTCAGCAGCGAGGCCTGGGAAGGTCCTCCGCCCGAAGCGATCGGTCACTGGCGCAGTCAGATCGCCCAGTCCACTGTCACAAGTCGTCCGAAGCTGGACGCAGATTCGCTGTTCGATTACTTCCTGCAGCTTTCGGACTCTCCAAACATCGTGCAGCAACAGTATCGATATGTGTTGGCGCTCATGTTGTTAAGGAAGCGGCGGCTGCTCCTGGAAGAAGTCGTGGAATTCGACGACCGCCCGACAATGCGATTGGTCGGCAGTGGCGGCGAGGGTCCCTTCGATGTGCCGGAAGAAGAACTCAACGAAGAACAGATCGATCGACTGCAGCAGCAACTGTTTGATTCCGGACGAGCCAACGCGGCGTAGTGTTCGCGTCCGCTCGATGAGTATTCTTTCCCCGTCTGTTTCTCTGACGATCCGGATCGCATGGCATCAACCCGCATCATCTGTTTGCTGATCCTGCAGGCGACAACTGTCGGCTGTCTGACGGGCGGCAAGCCTCCGGACATGCACCGTGTCGATCCCGTGCTGTCGAACACGTTGAGCTGCGAAGAACTGGTCGATTACCTGAATTCGCAGAATGAGGGACTGCACGGCTGGCGGTGCATGGAGACACAAGTGCATGTGAGCATGCCTGGATTGCCGCTGCCCCAGAGACTGAACGGAGCGCTGTCGTGCAGCACCCCCAACCGTTTTCGCCTCACGGCTGAGAATCTTGTGGCGATGGCAGATGTCGGATCGAATGACGAACTTTGCTGGTCATATTTTAAACCAGGTGAGCCAGTTGTGAGGACATGGCGTCACGAAGATGCACATCTGCTGGAATATTTCCCCGGCAATTTTCCTCGGCTGGACCCCGAATGGCTGATGGTGATCCTAGGAATTCAACCGCTGGATGCACAGAGTTTTCAGATCCAGAAACCTCCGGCCGGATCGCGTGAGCTCTGGCTGGTGTCGATCGAAGAATCCGCCAGTGGTCAGCCGCTGCGACGCGTCATCAAAGTCGATAGGGTGCGCGGCTTTGCTCGGGAACACTCTTTAATCGATCACAACGGCGATCACCTGCTGAGGGTGCAGTTGAGCAATCATCGAACGTGCGGCGGCCATATCATTCCGCATACCGTCAAAATCAGTTTCCCGCCTCAAAAGACCGAACTCACGCTGAATTTCAAGGACATCGAACCCAATTGCCAGATCGCAGATGGGCTCTGGACGCCACCTGGCGGAGATCACCTGGCGCAACTTGATCTGGGGGAATGGATTCTGCAGAAGCATCCTGATATCCCACGACGACATGATCGTCTCGAGCAGCCGTATCTAGAATCCCTGCCCGACGACACGATGATCGATGGAACGTGTCCACAAAAGCCCGATGATTTCGAAGACCCGGATTTCGATCGTCTGGATCCGTCTGATGAATCATTTTATGAAGACGTCCGCTTGCGTGATGGCCGATATTTCCGCAGGGAACTGCCGGAAGACGCACCTCAATCCCATGACGATCGAATTGACGACAAAGCCCGTGAACGTCACTCCAATTCGCGGGCTCCGATCCGTGAGACGGGGGTGCAGGAAGAACCGGACTTCGACACCGTCGCCCCGAAGCAACCCAAAAGTCGCTGGTTTGGGTCGAAATTCGGGCGCTGACATGGGCTGGAATGAGACGTTGGAAACTCTGCGTCGGGCACCGACCGTTCGCCATGTTCCAATACTGCGGAATCAAGGGGTTCTCAGTGAACAGAACGGCGCTACACTGCACGCGATTGGCATTGGACCGTTTAACCGCGTGCCCAGCGGGCCGCGCCCCGTCGGCTTCATTCCCACGCGCGGGGCGTTGCCCACGCGGTTAAACGAATGTGCCATCCTCAACCGCTCGGCGTATACCGGGTTGTCGATGTAATCGTAGGGTGCGTGAAGCGGCGCGAACGCACCACTTGTGAAAGCTTTAGAAAATGCGGTGTTCCGCGATCGCGGCACACACCCTATCTGGATTCAGTGATTAAAATCCGGGGAAACCCTGCATCTACTCATCCTGAACAGGAAACTCCAGCATGGCATCCACGCTCCTGCCTGTCGTTGCACTCAAATCACTTCCCGGTATTCGACAGTTTGACATGACCGGTCAGGTCGCAATCGTCACGGGCGGTTCGAAGGGACTTGGTGCGGCAATGGCAGCCGGACTGGCATCTGCCGGCGCGACCACGGTGATTGTCAGTCGCACACTGTCGGAATCACAGCGCATTGCGGCAGAGATCTCGGAGGGATTCTCCGTGCCGTCCATGGGCCTGCAGGCCGACGTCGCGAAACCCTTCGACGTGGCACAGATGGTCGCAGCCGTGATGCAGCAAACGGGCCGCATTGACATTCTGATCAACAGCGCGGGAATCAATATCCGGGGCAGCATTTCTGATCTGACATATGAACAGTTTCAGGAGGTGCAGAAAACCAACGTTGATGGCACATGGTTATGTTGCAAGGCCGTGATCCCGTACATGAAAGCCGCTGGCTACGGTCGCATTGTCAACGTCGCCAGCACGCTGGGAGTCGTCGGTCTGGCCAACCGCACACCGTACACTTCCAGCAAGGGAGCCGTCGTGCAGATGACACGCGGGTTGGGACTGGAACTCGCTCCGTTTGGCATCACCTGCAACGCCCTCTGTCCCGGTCCGTTTCTGACACCGATGAATATCCCGATTGCCGATACCGAAGAAGCGAAGAAGCATATCATCGGTGCCGTCGCCATGGATCGCTGGGGTCAGTTGAACGAGATCCAGGGCGCCGCGATATTGCTCAGCAGCCCGGCCAGCAGCTACATGACCGGAAGCCTGCTCACCGTCGATGGCGGCTGGACCGCGAAATAATCTGCTCCTGGCGCGACCGCTGCGCAGGATGGACATTCCTGTCCGTCGTGTCTGCAACGGTGAAGATTCTTGCGTGGCAGGATTTCGTCGCAGCCGAGATCTTTTCAGCGAGAACTCGGACAGGAAGGTCCAGGCTACAGGAATCGCAGGCCAACCCGCAGGTCCATGACGTTGGTCTGCGTCGGTCCGGTTTTAAACAGACCATCGACGGCATCAAAAAACGGATACGATTCGTGCCGAGCGAGATAGCTGTCCGGATTCAGACCGCTGGCGGCGATTCGTGCAACCACAGCTTCATCGACGATTGCCCCGGCGGCATCGGTTGGACCATCTTCACCATCTGTCCCCGCTGAGAGTAGCACCGTGCCCTTCCAGTCCGCAGAATTCCGATGCGAAGCTACGGCCGCCAGCACCAACTCCTGGTTGCGGCCTCCCCGTGCCGCAGCGACGCTGTGCGCCGCCGGAATGCCGCTGGCAGTACCAGATACTGACAGATTCACAGTGGGTTCACCGCCGCTCAGAATGCAGACGCGACGCTGATGATCCTGGATGGTTTGTTGCGGCGTGCCAACAGATTCCGCAGGGATCGCCAGCAGAAGATCGATCAACCGGCGTCCTTCCTCAGCGGCTTCTCCGGCGTTCGCTGAACCGAGGGACTGCACCTCGTATCCCAGGGCCTTTGCCTTCACGGCCGCAGCATCGATCGCCATCGCGTTGCTGGCGACAATGCGATTGACCACTGTGCACGCCCGGGGAAATTCAGCATCCGTGTCCATGGTGCGGGCAGCATCTGCCTGCCGTTCAAGAAACGCAATGACACGTGGTGGTATCCGGTCGAGCACATCTCTGTCCCGCAGGATCTGCAACCCATCGGCAGCGCGTGAGACTCCTGGAGTTGTAGGTCCCGAACCGATGACCTCCAACGGATCGCCGATCACATCAGAAATAATCAGAGCCACCAGCGTACCTGCACTGCAGGCTTCGGCCAGTCGGCCGCCTTTGACCTGAGACAGCTGCGTACGAACCAGATTGAGTTCGTGAATCGGCGCTCCGATGCCTGCAAGGGCGCGTGTCACAGACAGCTTGTCGCTGAGCGATATCCCCGGCGCTGGACTGCACAACAAAGCACTCGCGCCACCAGAGAGCAGCACAATGCAGACGTCGGATCTGGAGAGTGACTGAACTCGCCGCAGAATTTCCTGAGTTCCCTGAACGGCGTCCTGCGTCGGCTCATTCAGACCGGCAGGCCGCGCTGCGTGCAGATGAATGTGCCTGAGCGGTCGCAGGCAGTCGGCCGGTACATTCACCCAGCCGGAGACGCGGTCTGCGAAAACTGTGGACGACAAGGCTGCTTCGATGCCGCTGGCCATTCCAGCGCCGGCTTTGCCGGCACCGACAACCTCGATGCGACCATCAGGCGGCATTGGTATACGAACGCCGGCAATCCACAATTGGTCCTGCAGGATGCGGATCTGCTGCATAACAGACTTTGCAGAATCCACGGCTGCGAGACCAGCAGACCAGATCGCAATGGCATCGTCACGGAGCAACATAATTCACGCAGATGGCCTCATCTGTGAATACGATGACAGCACTTCAAAGAGATCGGAGGAAACCCGCACATCGTCATCGGCAAAGTCAGCGATCCATGTACGATCCCAGATAATCGCGTCAGCGAGAATTCGAGTCAGTTCTCCAAGTTTAATTGAGACTTCCGGCTCAGGATAAACCGTCTCATCAGGAGCTTCCGCTCCGACAAACAAGCGCAATCTGGAACGCATGCGTGAATCCCTCAACGTCGTAACCTCTGTATCGTGGAGTATCGCCGGACCGCCTTCGTTTCCCCGTAGCGGCACCCTTTAATATCCACTCCTCCTCTGCTCCGAACCTAGTTATCGGGCACACGCTGATGCGACCTTCATCAAAAGTTCCGATTGGGTAAGCCACAGTAGATTTTCCAGTCAGTGCGTCTGTGACAGCGGTACAGCAAAAGAGCGGAAACGTGATGTGAAGCGGCAATTTCTGCCACCAGACTCAAACTATCGCATGAGACCGATATGGTGCTGACTCAACTGCTCGCTGCCGGATTCGGTGATCAGATAATTGTGTTCAAATCGCATTCCGCCCTGGCCTTCGATGTAACAGCCGGGTTCGAGTGTGATCACGTCGCCTGCGATCAGCACATCGTCGCTTTCGGACACCAGAACCGGCGGTTCCGGGTGTTCCAGCCCAATCCCGTGACCAGCGTGGTGCGCCAAGGGTCCGAATCCTCGCGATTCCAGGACCGTCGAAGCGGCGCACCAGAGATCTCGACACGCAACACCCGCTTTCAGCATCACCGCCGCTGCCTGGATCGCATCGCGACACGCTTCGAACTGTGCAGCGATCTTTTCCGACGGTGGTCCCACGGAAATCGTATTCGTGAAATCACTGCGATAGCCATGAATGATCACGCTGTAATCAAGAATAAACAGGTCACCGTGCTGCAGACAATACGGTGTCGGAAGACCGCCGGCTTTGTGGAGCATGGCATTGGTGGCGCGGAAATCACCATAGACAATACAGGGGACACCGGCAACTTCCTGAGCCGCACGCTGAACTTCGAGATACACCTCGAATTCTGAAACACCCGGTTGAATCACGTCAAAGGCGCGTCGATGTCCGGCCTCACAGGCGCGCATGCAGGTTTTCAGCAGTTCCACCTCGTCAGCGTGCTTTGATCTGCGCAACGCCCGAATAACGGTACCGAGCGTCGTCGGCTGTTCGTCTGCGTCATCCGCAAATTGCCATGCCGCGTCTTCGGCAACCAGGGAGGCCACCATTTCGGAGATGCCTTCGGGTTCGATCAGACCTGTTTCGCCGGTCCAGACATTTTCAATGTCCGTCAAAGCCTGGCAAAGTGCATCGTCACGATTGGTGACCGATTTCTTGTGCGTGTACCACGGGACGATGACTTCTCGATCAACGAAGTACGGGACTGTCGCCGATCGTTTCACAAAATTGTCTGCCAGCAGAATCGCCTGGCCACCGCGGGTCAACAGCAGCAGCGACTTCTGATCGGCCGAAAAGCTGAAGGAATTGATCCGAAAATTGCTGAAATACTGCACGTGGCGTGAATCGCCGATCAGGACCCACGAAATCTCGTCCGGCAACCGCTGCCAAAGTCTCGCTTGCCGTTCGAGACAACCCGCTTGAGTGAGCATGTGATTAAGATTCCTCGCGTTTTATTGATGATTGAAATGTCGATGGACTTGTCGAACTGAACCTTACTCGCCGCTGTGCGTCTGGTCCATGTCGCTGAAGGCAAAATATTCCGATGCATCATGTTGTACACGCACTTTCACCGGTTCGAGCTGCCGCTGTAAAGGATCGGCTGGAAATTATTTTTCGGATTGCGAATCTCCGGGCTGCGGCCCGGCAGTTTCGCAGTGGCCTTCACACTGCGCGGGCTGCGTCTCATCGAACATAGCGAAAGGATGGAGTACTCCCCTGGTCCGACATTCGGATAGGTCGGCATCGACATTGCTGTCGCAACAGATCACAATGCGCATGACCACGGTGGCGAGATGCCGATTCCTTTTCTGTCAGGCACGAGAGTTCCAGAGCGTTCATGCGAGCGAGTTTCCCAATTGAAGAAACGCTGGTGGATACCGCCTGTCAGGTCGGAAATCATCCATCGCGAGAAGCAGCGATTGAAGCCGCCTTACGGGAGTACGTCGAACGTCATCGACAGCAGCAGATTATTGAGATGTTCGGCACCGTCGAGTTTGATTCCACGTACGACTATAAAGAAGCACGTCGCCGGAGCGAACCGTGAAAGTTCCTGTCGATACAAGTGTCTGGTCCATGGCACTTCGGCGACAGGCATCGCAGTCTGCTGGGCGATCGTGTCAAAGTTGAAGGATCTGATTTGCGAGAATCAGGTGGTTCTGATCGGACCCGTGAGGCAGGAATTATTGTCCGGGCTACGCGACGAAGCCTCGTTTGCAAAACTGCAGAGCCATCTCGCAAGTTTCCCGGATGAACCGCTCGTCACCGAAGATTATGAAGAGGCCGCTCGATGCCACAATCAATGCCGCAGTTCTGGTATCGCGGGATCGTCTGTGGACATGCTGATCTGTGCCGCCGCCCGCCGCCGCACTTTGACGATCTTCACAACAGATGAAGACTTCCGACGCTATGCAGAGATTCTCGATCTCAAGCTCCAAGAGGAGTAACTTCAACATGCGTTCCACTGAAAACCGAACACCGTAAATAATGGGTCGGGTCTTTTTTAATTGAGCCCCTGCCACTTGTATACTGGTTCGCACAATTGATTAGGCGCGCGACCAACCACCAACGAGATCCCGGACATGTCCCACGATGAAAAGCATCCTTTCATACTACCTGCACTTTAGGCAAAGAATTCATGGCCGTTGGCGTTTGATATTTTCAGAAACACCGAGGCTCACGACAATGATTTAGAGGTTACCAAGCATCTAACGCATTGAAGGAGCCACG